>NZ_FR886726.1:0-35981 GCF_000436615.1 Blautia sp. CAG:237 | reverse complement strand
TTTGGAGACCCCTATCATACCATTTGACCAATCCCCTATATTATTGGAATAGTTGCAATTTCATCTGCAACAAGATGAATTATAGCAGATAATATTCTGTTTGTCAATAGCGGAGATGGAGGGATTTGAACCCTCGCGCCGGTTGCCCGACCTACCGCATTTCGAGTGCGGACCCTTCAGCCACTTGGGTACATCTCCGAATCTGAAACAGAATGTTCTGACCATGTTCCATTATATAGTCAGATCGCGGAAAGGTCAATTCTTTTTTTGCCGGGAAAAGAATCTTTTGTTGACGCGAAAACAATCCTATAATATGATATAAGGAAAGAAATCCGCAGAGTAGTAATACACCAAGTATTAGCATCTTTGCAGAAATTGCGGAAAGAGGTTAGATTCATGAACAGAAAAAAAGATGTGATTCTCAAAGCTACCGAAGCTTTGACCGAGAATTATAAAAAAGAAGAATTATTTATGCCAAAGAACAACCGTGAGCTTCCGAGCAGGGCAGCAATCATTGATGTTGTCAAGCAGCTTCGTTCAGTTATTTTTCCAGGATACTTCTGGAATGATTCGGCAGCGAAGATCTTCCCGGAGCATTTTGCAGGATATCGCCTGAATGACCTTTATGACATGCTCAAGGGACAGATCGAGATCGCACTTCTGTATGCGAATCCGGAACTTGAGCAGGATGGAGCGCAGGAAGAGGCAGACCGTATCTGTGCAGGATTCTTTGAGCAGCTTCCGGATGTGCAGCAACGTCTTCTGAAGGATGTGCAGGCAGGCTTCGACGGTGACCCGGCGGCCAAGAGTAAGGAAGAAATCATTTCTTCTTATCCAGGTCTGTTTGCAATCTATGTATATCGTCTGGCACATATTTTATATAAAGAAGAAGTTCCGTATATTCCGAGGATCATGACCGAGTATGCACATGGCAAGACAGGTATCGACATCAACCCGGGCGCAACGATCGGTGACTATTTCTTTATCGACCATGGAACTGGCGTTGTTATCGGTGAGACAACGGAGATCGGATGCAATGTGAAGCTTTATCAGGGTGTGACTCTTGGTGCGCTTTCTACCAGACAGGGACAGCAGCTTGCCAATGTCAAACGTCATCCAACGATCCGCGACAATGTGACGATCTATTCCAATGCATCTGTACTTGGCGGTGAGACTGTGATCGGAGAAAATACGATCATCGGTGGTAACACTTTCATCACAGAATCCATTCCGGCAAACACCAAAGTCAGTGCCAAGAGCCCGGAACTTGTGATCAAGAAATCAAGAAGTGCCGTTTCCAAGACAGATGTCTGGGACTGGGAAAACTAGGTCATTTTATGTATATAAAAACAAGAAAAAATATAAAATAAAAAAAATTGAAAAAATTAAAAAAACCTGTTGACAAATACTGAGTAATAAGATATACTCAATATCGTTGAAGCGAGCGAAACACAAACGCAACGCAAGCACAGCGATCGTATTCGATATCCCGTGCGGTCTTGATTTCGAAAAGACCGCACGGGCAGGAATCGAGGCAATGGAGGACTTTTTCCGTTCGATCAAGATGCCTGTCAGCCTGCATGAACTTGGACTTGACCTTGATGATCAGCAGATCCATGAACTCGCTTTTAAGTGCAGTTATGAAGATACCCGCACGATCGGCGTGTTCAAGCAGCTCAATATGAAAGACATGGAAAAGATCTATACCATGGCAAGATAACTTTTTATAAAAAATCTCCGGCAGGATTCCGTAAATCGGTTCTGCCGGAGATCTTTTTGTTCCAGAATATTTATTTACTGAATGAGATAAACGTCGGTGTAGTAAACGCCCTTTGCCTCTCCCTCTGCATGTGTTGCCACATAAATGTCAATGCAGTTTGTCTTGATCGCGCCGCCGCAGTCCTCTGCCACATAAACCTGTCCATTGATCACGACCTTGCTTCCGTAAGGAATCTGAGACGGATCTACAGCGATCGTATGGTTTGTCGTCGCTGTCACACCTGTTGAAGTGATTCCGTTGGCATATGGCCCGCAGCAGATGCTGCACGGACAGTAATGTGTGATCTTGAACACACCAAGGTCTTTGAGCTTGGCATCTGATGAGGCTGCTACTGCCTTTCCGATCTGAACGCCATTCTGTTCAGTAACACTCTCATCTGTTTCCAGCGCATCCGAAAAGACTCCTTTTCCACTGCTTTTGTGAAGAGTGCCTGCATCTTTCTTCGTATCTATGGAAGCTTCTGTACTCTCCTGACCATCTGAGACATTCAGACAGCTTGTCGGGATATAGCCTTCCTGCTCTGTGCCGTCCGCATTCTGGTATTCGATCCTGCTCCAGACATTGTTGACAGTTCCTGTCCGCTTCACCTCGTCCAGTTCCAGGACTTCTCCGACAACCTCTCCGTCCTTCTTTCCCGGATAATCCAGAATACTGCTGTCGGACGTTACTTCAACCTCCTCTGCATCCATCGATACGATCTGATTCTCGCTGTTAAGTGCCTGTGTCTGTATGTAACCTATGACTTTCTCTCCGTCAGCCTCAGCTTCCACCTTGCTCCAGCCATTGTCGCAGATCGCAGTCTGTTCCACCTGATCTCCGAGCGATACCGCTGCAAGCTCTGCACTGCTGTCAGAAGGCATCGTATAGATTCCTGTCTTTCTGGCTGTCACATAGAGTGTCTCCTGATGTGCTGCCACCTGAACCGTATTTCCCTTGCCGTCATCTGTTTCAAACATCTGCACAGCCTTATTTTCTTTCTGTGTATCCTCTACTACAGTATTATAATCTGGAACTTCGCCATAAACCAGAGATGCATGACACAACAATACACTCCCCAGTAAAAAAGCCGTCGTTCTCTTATTCACAGATCTTGTCACCTCTTTCTGATTTACCTTCGCCAGTCTCCCGGCGATTCTGTGTGTATTGTAGCACATGAACTTCGTGATTTCAAAATTTACACAAAATTTTCACCGTTTTTTATGCCAGAAAATATTTTTTTAATTTTTTTCAAAAAAACATTTGACAAATACAAATTCATCTGGTATAGTATGTCTTGTCGCTGAGGAAAACAAATAAAACTTCCAAACAGAACACATGCGATAGTGGCGTAGTTGGTAACGCGCGACCTTGCCAAGGTCGAGACCGCGGGTTCGAGCCCCGTCTATCGCTCTTAAGAATCAGGATTCGATCTTGGTTCTTTTTTTGTCTGTAATTCTTTATCTGTCAGATATTATCTATACAAAAAAGCAGAGGAAACTTTGATGGGATCTTCCCGAAGTTTCCTCTGCTGTATCTGAAATTCACATTTCAGACCTTGTTCTTTATTCTTAGTGGTGGAACAGACGGATTCCTGTGAACGCCATTGTCATGCCATATTTGTTACAGGTTTCGATCACTGCGTCATCTCTCACGGAGCCGCCTGGCTGTGCGATAAATTTCACGCCGCTCTTGTGTGCTCGCTCGATGTTATCACTGAACGGGAAGAATGCATCAGATCCGAGTGTTACATCGGTAAGCTGATCGAGCCATGCACGTTTCTCTTCTTTTGTGAAGACTGCCGGCTTCTCTGTGAATACGTTCTCCCATGCTCCATCTACCAGAACATCCATGTATTCGTCGCCGATATAAACATCAATCGCATTGTCGCGCTCTGCCCTGCTGATGGTATCTTTGAACGGAAGAGAAAGAACCTGCGGGCTTTGACGGAGGAACCAGTTATCTGCCTTCTGTCCTGCAAGTCTGGTGCAGTGTACACGGGACTGCTGTCCTGCGCCGACACCAATCGCCTGTCCGTCCTTGACAAAACATACGGAATTGGACTGTGTATATTTCAGGATAATCAGAGAAACTTTGAGGTCGCGCTTTGCTTCTTCTGTAAGTTCTTTACTCTCGGTTACGATGTTGGAGATCAGCTCGTCGTCGATTGCAAGTTCCTGACGTCCCTGTTCGAAAGTCACGCCATATACCTGCTTGTGTTCCAGCGGAGCCGGTACATAATCCGGATCGATCTCGATCACGTTGTAATTGCCTTTTTTCTTCTGTTTGAGGATCTCAAGGGCTTCCTCTGTGTAACCCGGTGCGATCACGCCATCGGAAACTTCTCTCTTGATCAGCATTGCTGTGTCTTTGTCGCAGACATCAGAAAGAGAAATAAAATCACCGAAAGAAGACATACGGTCTGCACCTCTCGCTCTTGCATAAGCGCAGGCAAGCGGGGAAAATTCTTTCCAGTTCATATCATCTACCCAGTAGATCTTTGCAAGTGTTTCTGTCAGCAGAAGTCCGACTGCTGCACCTGCAGGAGAAACATGCTTGAAAGAAGTTGCTGCCGGAAGTCCTGTTGCTTTCTTGAGGTCACGTACAAGCTGCCAGCCATTGAATGCATCGAGGAAGTTGATATATCCAGGTCTTCCTGAATGAACTTTGATCGGAAGCTCACTTCCGTCCTCCATGTAGATCCTGGAAGGTTTCTGGTTCGGGTTGCATCCGTATTTTAACTGTAATTCGTTCATCTTATCTCATCCTCCGTATCTTACTTGTTTTTGTTTACGATCTTTGTCTCATAGTTTCCTGTTGCGATGTCGATGTAACGTACAAACAGGGAAACTTTGTTGTCTTCGTTCAAGCTGTTCCAGAGAAGTTCTGTGAATGCTTCCATATCGTCCGGAATATCTACGAGTTTCGGTTCTCCTTCAAAGCTTGGGAGCGGATTTCCGTCGCATTTGTAAGTGTGGATGAAACGTCCCTCACCTGGAATTGCTTTTTCGTATGCGTAAGTGTAACGGAGGCAGGCATCCGGATTTCCGTTGTCGCTCTTGAGGATTGACATTGCGTAACTGTATTCGCCGTTTTCGATGTGCATGACACCGGAGATCCTTGGTGTATAGTTCGGTCCGTCCGGCTCAAATTCGCGGGATCTTAAGGACTGTTCGAAGGTGAGCTGTTTGTCCATTCCTTCATAGATCGTGTCTGTCTGATCGCCGTTTGTCACGATCGTCTTATTTCCCAGTACACGTACCGGAGCATAGATGATCAGGCTCGGATCTGTCAGTTTGGATGGATCAAATGCCTGTGTGCGGATTCCCTCTCCATCCTCGACAAATACTCGATTCCTGCTGTTTTCACTTCTTCCCATGATAAAATAAGCTGTTACTGCTTTGGTTCCGTCTGCGGAACGTCCAATGATGATTCCTCTTCCCGGATAAGAGTTGCTTTTCAGTTCATTTTCCAGTGAAATTCTTTCCATGATTCGTCTCCTTTAGTGTTGTAATAAGATACAAAAACCGCCTGGGTAGTCTGTTGCTTACACAGGCTGCCCAGGCGGTCGGCACGTTACTTACTGCACTCCCTGTAGGTGATCCTACTTCCGCCAGTCATGCAGTCGTTATAATATCATAATATGTTACTGTTCACTTCGTTCACAGTAACTTGGTCAAAATGCCTTCCAAATCACCTACGGTGATAGCATTTTGCCCTGTATGTCTCGGGATTTTGCCATATTCATGGCAAAACACCTCGCGGGATACTACCTGCGAACAATTACATAATATACTACTTTATTTAGTTTCGCAAGAATAAAAATCAAAACAATTATTCATCCACGCTGTAGTTCGGAGCTTCCTTGGTGATGTGGATGTCGTGCGGATGAGATTCTTTGAGGGATGCAGCGGAGATCTTGATGAATTTTCCGGTTGTCTTAAGCTTCTCAATGGTTTCTGCTCCACAGTATCCCATACCGGAACGAAGACCGCCCATAAGCTGGAATACAGTGTCCTCAACATGTCCCTTGTATGCTACACGTCCTTCTACACCTTCCGGAACGAGTTTCTTCGCATCCTGCTGGAAGTAGCGGTCCTTGCTGCCGTTCTCCATGGCTGCGATAGATCCCATACCACGGTATACTTTGTATTTACGTCCCTGGTACAGTTCGAAAGTTCCCGGGCTCTCGTCGCATCCTGCAAAGATGCTTCCCATCATGCAGACATTGGCTCCTGCTGCGATCGCCTTGGTGATATCTCCGGAGTATTTGATTCCGCCATCTGCGATGATCGGGATACCATAGCGGTTAGCTACTTCATAGCAGTCCATAACAGCTGTGATCTGTGGAACACCGATACCTGCAACGACACGTGTCGTACAGATGGAACCAGGTCCGATACCAACTTTGACAGCATCTACACCGGCATCGATCAGAGCCTTGGTAGCTGCTCCTGTGGCAACGTTTCCTGCGATCACCTGAAGATCCGGATATGCATCTTTGATCTGGCGTACTGCACGGAGGATATTCTCGGAATGTCCATGTGCGGAGTCTACAACGATAACGTCTACATTTGCCTTAACAAGTGCATCTACACGTGCAAGAACGTTAGCTGTGATACCAACGGCTGCACCGCAGAGCAGACGTCCCTGTGCGTCCTTGGCTGCAAGTGGATATTTGATCTGTTTCTCGATATCCTTGATCGTAATCAGACCTTTTAAGTTAAAGTCGTCATCTACAATGGGTAATTTTTCTTTGCGGGATTTGGCAAGGATCTTCTTTGCCTCTTCAAGAGTGATTCCTTCCTTGGCTGTGATCAGTCCCTCGGATGTCATGCACTCTCCGATCTTCTTGGAAAAGTCTGTTTCGAATTTGAGGTCACGGTTGGTAATGATACCGACCAGTTTTCTTCCCTCTGTGATCGGAACACCGGAGATACGGAATTTCGCCATCAGGTTGTTCGCATCTTCAAGGGTATTGTCAGCGGATAAAAAGAATGGATCTGTGATAACACCGTTCTCAGAACGTTTTACCTTGTCTACTTCGTCTGCCTGTGCTTCGATAGTCATATTCTTGTGAATAATACCGATACCGCCCTGTCTCGCCATGGCGATCGCCATCCTGTGCTCAGTAACTGTGTCCATTCCTGCGCTCATCATAGGAATGTTCAGTTTAATCTTCTTTGTTAAATACGTTGCGACATCTACCTGATTCGGAATTACTTTTGAATAAGCCGGAACTAAAAGAACGTCGTCAAATGTAATTCCTTCACCAATGATAGTACCCATTGCATTTCCTCCCTTGTATATTATGTTATTTTGAATTTGTTCCATAGTTTAACAAAAATAATTTACAGTGTCAATCCAAAAAAACTTTGCTCGGGGCTGAATTTTTGATAGCCTGCTGCATCGTTTCATCCGGTTCGATAATGATCTTGCAGTTCTCGCCCTTGTCCCTGGTGATGATCGCAAAACGCTTATGGGATGGATTTCCGGAAGAATAGTCCAGTGTCTTCATCTTACTGTTGCTGTTGTAATAATCCAGGCGGTGTGAATCCAGAGAGGCTACAAGGTCAGCCTCCCTGATGTTCACTGTCTTGGCCTTCTTACGTTTGGATTTCGCCATGACCATGTCAATGTCCATCTCTCCGTTTACAAAAAGATACTCGTATTCGAGGTCTGTCTTCGGCACGATAAAGTAGCATGCGATTCCAAGCACAACTGCTGCCAGAAGGAACAGGAAATTGAATAAAAGTCCTGCTACAGCGGCAAGCACGGTCAGACCGATCAGGCCATATTTTGTTATGGCGTCTTTGGATGTCGGCTCTTTCTTTACCAGAAATTCAGAATATAAATCACTCATCTCTGTTTTCCTTTCTTTTGTTTTTCATTATTCTATCATAAAAGAAGACCAGCGTCTATGACGCTGGTCTGATATTTAGAAAACTTTAATTACATCATTCCGCCCATTCCTGGTGCGCCTGCCGGCATAGCCGGAGTATCTTCTTTGATCGTTGCAACTACGGATTCTGTTGTAAGCAGAGTGGATGCAACACTTGTAGCGTTCTGAAGGGCACTTCTTGTAACCTTAACCGGGTCAAGGATACCTGCTCCTACCATGTCTACATATCTCTCGTTCAGGGCATCAAATCCGATTCCTGGCTCAGATTCTCTTACTTTATTGATGATGACAGAACCTTCCAGTCCTGCATTTGCAGAAATGTGGAATAACGGAGCTTCCAGAGATTTGAGGATAACATTTGCACCTGTCTTCTCATCACCTTCCAGAGTTGCAACCAGTTCAGCAACTTTCTTGGAAGCATGGATATAAGCAGATCCACCGCCTGCGATGATTCCTTCTTCTACTGCTGCTCTTGTAGCTGCAAGAGCATCTTCCAGACGAAGTTTTGCTTCTTTCATTTCAGTTTCAGTTGCAGCACCAACACGGATAACAGCTACGCCGCCTGCCAGTTTTGCAAGTCTTTCCTGTAATTTTTCTTTGTCGAATTCGGATTTTGTCTCTTCGATCTGTCCACGGATCTGTGCAACACGGTCTTCGATTGCTTTCTTGTCTCCAAGTCCGTCAACGATAACTGTGTTTTCTTTTGCAACTTTGACAGATTTTGCACGTCCAAGCTGCTGCATGGTAGCTTCTTTGAGGTCCAGTCCAAGTTCATCAGAGATTACCTGTCCGCCTGTCAGGATAGCGATATCCTGAAGCATTTCTTTTCTTCTGTCACCATATCCAGGAGCTTTGACAGCTACTACCTGGAAGGTTCCTCTTAATTTGTTTACGATCAGAGTTGTCAGAGCTTCACCCTCCACATCCTCAGCGATGATGAGAAGTTTGGCACCTGCCTGAACAACCTGCTCCAGTAATGGAAGGATCTCCTGAATGTTGCTGATCTTCTTGTCAGTGATCAGGATGTATGGATCTTCCAGATTTGCTTCCATTTTTTCCATGTCTGTAGACATGTATGCGGAAATATATCCACGGTCAAACTGCATACCTTCTACCAGGTCAAGTTCTGTATGCATGGTCTTGGATTCTTCTACTGTGATAACACCGTCGTTGGAAACTTTTTCCATTGCGTCTGCAACGAGCTGACCAACTTCTTCATCACTTGCAGAGATTGCAGCAACGTTTGCGATCTGTGCTTTGCCGCTAATCTTCTGGCTCATTTCTTTGATAGCTTCTACTGCTGTGTCAGTAGCTTTTTTCATTCCTTTTCTGAGGATGATCGGGTTAGCGCCTGCTGCCAGGTTCTTCATTCCTTCGTGAACCATTGCCTGAGCAAGAACAGTTGCTGTTGTAGTACCATCACCAGCTACATCATTTGTCTTGGATGCAACTTCTTTGATGAGCTGTGCGCCCATGTTTTCGAATCCGTCTTCCAGTTCGATCTCTTTTGCGATCGTAACACCATCGTTTGTGATGAGCGGAGCACCAAACTGTTTGTCAAGTACTACGTTTCTTCCTTTTGGTCCGATTGTTACTCTTACTGTATCTGCAAGTTTGTTTACACCAGCTTCAAGTGCGGCTCTTGCTTCTGCGCCGAATTTAATTTCTTTTGCCATGATGACTGTCCTCCTAAAATAATGTCGATTTAATATAATTATTCAACGATTGCAAGAATATCATTCTGTTTTACGATGATGTATTCTTCGCCGTCAAGTTTTACTTCTGTTCCTGCGTATTTGGAGTAGATAACTTTGTTTCCTACTTTAACTTCCATTTTAACTTCTTTGCCTTCAACAACTCCGCCAGGTCCTACAGCGATAACTTCTGCCTGCTGTGGTTTCTCCTGTGCCTGACCCGGAAGTACGATACCGGATTTTGTTGTTTCCTCTGCTTCTAACTGTTTTAATACAACTCTGTCGCCTAAAGGTACTAATTTCATGATCTATTTTCCTCCTTTATTGTTGCCTTGCTTTTCGATTACTAGCACTCATTTCGTTTGAGTGCTAATCACTGTCCTTATATTATTTAATTCCGTTATTTTCTGCAACTCTTTTCATCGTCATAAATTACTGTATTTTTAGATATTATCTCTTTTTTTCTTTGATTTTCTTTAATTTTCTTATTTTACTGTTTTTCAGTAATTTTTTATACAGGATCAGCGGACACGCATCCGGTGCCTCCTTGCTGTACAGCGCAAAAAAAAGCTCCTTCTCACCAGACATACGCCCGATGAAGAAGAGCTTTCTTAGACTCTTATTTCTGATCAGTCTCTGATCATGCTTTCTTGTTTCTCTGTGCTTTGATCTCTTCGAGTTCGTCGAAGATCACTTCATTGAGAACCTTGATGTAGGTTCCCTTCATACCGGAAGAACGGGACTCGATAACACCTGCACTCTCGAATTTACGGAGCGCATTTACGATCACGGATCTGGTGATTCCCACACGGTCTGCAATCTTGCTCGCAACCAGGATTCCCTCTTCGCCATCCAGCTCGTCAAAGATATGGATAATCGCTTCCAGTTCGGAGAATGACAGAGTGTTGAAGGCTGATTTGACAACCTGCTGCTTACGGTCCTCTTCTGCATTCTCTTCGTGTACTGCACGCATCATTTCAAGCCCTACTACGGTTGTGCCGTATTCACTGACAATGATATCCTCGATATCGTATGGCTTATTATCACGATACATGAAAACTGTTCCCAGACGTTCGCCGGCAATATCGATCGGATTGATGATACCCTGGCAGCTGCTGTCAACGTGCTCAAACCCTAAAGTCTGAAGATTCACATTTTCCTTAGTTGATAAAACTCCCAAAAAACGCTCGTTCAACAATTCATCTACGTGTCCGCCAACGTTATCCTCAATCAGTTCAGTTATTTCCTTCACACCCGGGCATAAACTGATGCCTAAGACTTTGCCCTTCTTGCTCAGTACCAGGATATTGGAACTTAAAGTCTCCATCAGAACCTGACAGATGTCATTGAACACAACCTTACTGGAACTGCTATTGTGCAAAAGTTTGTTAATTTTTCTTGTTTTATCTAACAACTGAACGCTCATCTTGGCCTCCTTCAATGATTTATTCGATGTAACCATCTTTATAAGATAATAGTACACGCTTCACCACGAAAAAGCAAGATATTTTTATATTTTTTTCGATTTTATCTGCATTTTCAGAAAATTCTTATATTCAGTCTTCTTCTTTTGTTTTTGCCTCTACATAACCGCAGGTTTCCTGACTGCAGACCAGTTTATTTCCTTTTTCGATCATATAGCTTCCGCAGACAGGGCACTTCTTGTCTGACGGTTTCTGCCAGGACATAAAATCGCATTCCGGATTGTCAATACATCCGTAATACTTACGTCCCTTCTGTGTTTTCTTAAGGACGACATCCTTGCCGCATTTCGGGCAGGCAACACCGATCTTTTCGTAATAAGGCTTGGTGTTTCTGCACTCCGGGAATCCCGGACAGGCAAGAAATCTTCCGTGAGGTCCGTACTTGATGACCATATTTCTGCCGCAGACATCACAGACTTCCTCTGTGACTTCATCCTGGATATCAACTTTTTCCAGTTCTTTCTCAGCTGCATCTACGTCTTTCTTGAGGTCAGGGTAGAAGTTTCTGACAACCGTCTTCCACTGGACAGTGCCTGCCTCCACGCAGTCCAGAAGGCCTTCCATCATCGCCGTAAAGCGCACATCCACGATGCTTGGGAATGCCTGTTTCATGATGTTGTTGACAACCTCTCCAAGTTCTGTCACATAGAGGTTCTTCTGTTCCTTGGAAACGTAACGTCTGCTGATGATCGTTGTGATCGTAGGCGCATAAGTACTCGGTCGTCCGATGCCCTGTTCCTCCAGCGCCTTGACGAGGGACGCCTCTGTGTAATGTGCCGGCGGCTGTGTGAAATGCTGCTCCGGTTTGAGTTCTTCCAGAGTAAGTTTCATGCCTTTTTCCAGGGACTGACTCAGGACATTGCCTTTCTGGTTATCCTCTTCCTGTGTATAGACGGATAAGAAACCATCAAATACTACCTTGGAAGCCGCAACGGTGAAAGTATATTCTCCTGCTCCGATCTTTACAGAAGTTGTCTCATATCTGGCTGCCGCCATTCTGCTGGCAGTAAAACGTTTCCAGATCAGCTGATACAGACGGAACTGGTCTCTGGAAAGAGATTCCTTGATCATTGCCGGCAGTCTGGTGATGTCGGTCGGTCGGATTGCCTCATGCGCATCCTGGATCTTCTGCTCTTTCTTGACAGATTTCTCTGTTACAGATACATACTCTTCTCCGTACTGCTGTCCGATGTATTCTCTTGCGGCTGCATCTGCCTCCTGGGAGATTCGGGTGGAATCGGTACGCAGATAAGTGATGATACCTACTGTGCCGCTTCCCTTGATGTCAACACCCTCGTATAACTGCTGTGCCAGACGCATTGTCTTCTGTGTGGAAAAATTGAGTGTCTTGGATGCTTCCTGCTGCAGAGTACTGGTGGTAAAAGGAAGCGGAGCATTCTTGATACGCTCACCCTTCTTGACTTCCGTGATCTCATACTCTGCATTTTCCAGTTTCGCAAGAAGTTCTTCCATTTCTTTCTTATTGTGAATCGGCATTTTCTTGTCTGTGCCGTAGAATTTCGCCTTGAGAGGTTTCTTCTCTCCTTTGACACGGAATTCACCATCCAGGCTCCAGTATTCCTCTGGAATGAATGCATTGATCTCATCCTCACGGTCACAGATGATACGCAGTGCTACAGACTGCACACGGCCTGCACTTAAGCCTCTCTTGACCTTGACCCAGAGAAGCGGGCTGATGGTATATCCTACCATTCTGTCCAGCATTCTTCTCGCCTGCTGTGCATCTACCAGGTTCATATCCAGATCCCTTGGCTGCTTGATAGAATTCTTCACGGCCGTCTTGGTGATCTCATTGAAAGAAATCCTGCGCATCTTGGCCGGATCTTCCTTCAACGCCTGCATCAGATGCCAGGAAATCGCCTCTCCTTCACGGTCAGGGTCAGTTGCGAGATAGATCTTGTCTGCTTTTTTTGCAGCCTTACGAAGTCCCGCAAGGAGCTCTCCTTTCCCACGGATCGTAATATATTTCGGCTCAAAATCGTTATCCACATCGATTCCGAACTGACTCTTCGGGAAATCCCTCACATGTCCGTTTGATGCCTGTACATCATAATTACTTCCAAGAAATTTTTTTATGGTTTTTACTTTTGCAGGTGATTCTACTATCACCAGATATTTCGCCATGCTACCTCTCCTACTTTTGCTAAACTCTCCGGGATCTTTTTGTTACCTTAAGTCTCTTTTATATAGTAATGTCTGCCGATCTCCCGGACCAGGCCCGACAGTTTTAATTCCAGTAAAAGGCTCCCGATCTTCTCTGGTGGAAGTCCTGTTTTCTGGATCAGAAAATCCGTAGATTTTGGTCGTAAATCGAGACAACTATACACCAATTTCAAATCGCTTGCAAGTCCTAAGTCATTTTTTTCGGGTGATTTTACTTTATTTTCACAATTAAACCCCAGTTCCCGAAGCAGGATTTCCGGGCTGTATGCGATCCCTGCACCGTCATAGATCAGCTTGTGACACCCCATACTCAAGGCCTCATTTACAGGTCCCGGAACCGCATAAACGATTTTTCCCTGATCCAACGCCCACTGTGCTGTGATAAGCGATCCGCTCTTTTCGCGCGCCTCTACAATAAGTACCAGATCTGCAAGTCCACTGATGATCCTGTTTCTCGCAGGAAAAAAATAGTTCCTCGCCCGCATGCCCGGCGGCTGCTCACTCAGGATCCCTCCATTTTCTCTCAGGATGCGGGCATATAAAGGGCGATTCCCGCTCGGATAACAGATATCGACACCTCCCGCAAGAACCGCATAGGTCGGTGTGCCGCCTTCCAAGGCTCCTTTGTGTGCCTCTGCATCAATCCCATATGCCATGCCGCTGATGATCTGCACCCCGGCACTACTCAGGATCTTTGCATAGCGAAAAGCCTGGATTCTCCCATACGGGCTGCACGCCCTGGCGCCTACGATCGCTGCTGTCGGCTTCTTCGCATCCGGCAGGTTTCCTTTCGCAAAAAGTATCTCCGGCATTTTGGGGTAATTGTTCAGTTTTTGTGGATATTCTGCGCTTTTGCTGCTGATCTGCCGGATTCTTTCTTCTGGTTTTTCTTCCATATAAAATACCTCGTCCTTTTCTTTTTTATGACACTTTAATTCCAGTATTTTTTATCAAATGCACGATAGGATAACGCTTCCCCTATATGGTGCTTCTTTATGGCTTCACAGTGATCCATATCCGCGATCGTTCTTGCGACTTTGAGCAGGCGGTGGTATGCCCTTGCACTGAACGGCATATGTTCAAAAGCCATCTGCAAAAGATTTTTCCCCTCTTTATCCAGCTGGCAGAATTTTTCTATCTGGCTTCCTTTGAGTTCTCCGTTAAACTGAATTCCTTCATTCTTGTATCTTTCCCGCTGCAGCTCCTGTACTTTTGTCACACGCTCCCGGATCGTGTCTGTCGATTCTCCGATCCGTCTGCTGCTCAGGCCCTCGAAATCGACTGGCGTGACATCCGCACAAAGATCCAGGCGGTCGAGAAGCGGCTGGCTGATCCTTCCCTGATACTGCGAAACCTGTGCCGGTGTACAGCGGCAGCGGTTCATATCCGGATAGTGTCCGCAGGGACAGGGATTCATCGCCGCGCACAGGATAAAATCTGCCGGAAACTCATACGTCCCATACACTCTCGCGATCCGGATCACCTTATCCTCCAGAGGCTGTCTCAGGATCTCCAGGCTCCTTCTGGAAAACTCCGGCATCTCATCCAGGAAAAGCACGCCTCTGTGTGCCAGTGTAACTTCCCCCGGTCTCGGATTTCGCCCGCCGCCTGCCAGTGCCTGTGCAGAGCAGGTATGGTGCGGGCTCCGGAACGGCCGGCTTCGCACCAGAGGATCGTCTGCCGGCAAAAGTCCGGCAATGCTGTAGATTTTTGTCAATTCCAGTCCCTCCTCCAGTGTCAGAGGCGGCATGATTCCCGGGATCCGCTTGGCAACCATCGTTTTGCCAGCTCCCGGCGGTCCGATCATCAGAAGGTTGTGAAATCCGCTGACCGCGATCTCTACTGCCCTTCGAAGACTTTCCTGTCCTTTGATCTCACAGAAATCTGCTTTCTCTTTGTTCTCTGCGAGCAGGATCTCGGCTTCTTCTATGTGGTAACTTTCCGGTTTTCTCAGATACTGGATCATCTCATTCAGATCTTTTACCCCGATCACTTTCATATCCGGGATCAGTCTCGCCTCCCGCAGATTTTCTGCCGGAACAACGCAGAAACGGCATTTTTCTTCCCTCGCCCGGATGATCATTGGCAGGATCCCTGAGATCGCATGGATATTTCCATTCAGGCTGATCTCGCCTGCCATCATAACTTTCTGAAGCTGCTCCGGTTTCAGTATCCCGGATGCGGCAAGCACTGCTGCCGCGAGAGGCAGGTCGAATCCCGCTCCTTCCTTCTTGATATCTGCCGGGGCAAAATTGACCGTGATCCTCTTTGGCGGAAGTGCGATCCCGTTATTCTTTAAGGCTGTCCGCACCCGGTCCTGCGCCTCCTTTACCTGTGCAGAAGGAAATCCGACCATCGTAAAAGAAGGCAGGCCGTCACTGACATCTGCCTCCACATTGATCGGATGCACCTCCATGCCCAGGATTGCTGCTGATAATACACTCGCAAACATGGTACTCCTTTCTTTCAGTGGCATCCCCGATCTGCCTGATATTCAATTGTTGTTTTGTATTGGAAATATATAAGATAAAATAGAAAAAAGAAAAGCCTACTACTAATACCAGGCTTTTTAAAGAAATCTGCTCTTGTTTTATTATAATTTATCCTGTTCTGAAATTCAAGAAAAAAGGAGCCGCAGATCCAAATCCGCCGCTCCTGTCGTTACTGTTCACTCCGTTCACAGTAACTTGGTCAAAATGCATTCCAAATCACCTTCGGTGATGGCATTTTGCCCTGTATGTCTCGGGATTTTGCCATATTCATGGCAAAACACCTCGCGGGATATTACCCGTGAACAGTTACCTCCTGTCACTTTATTTTGTAAACTGTAAGATAATGTTTTTGATGATCTCTTTCGCTTTGTCCATTCCTTCTGCCGTGATATGCTCAAACGCTCCATGGAAGCCATAGCCGCCAGTTCCAAGATTCGGGCACGGAAGTCCCACAAAGCTGAGTCTCGCGCCATCTGTGCCGCCGCGGATCGGGGCAGCATCAGGTTCTACACCTGCCAGCTCGCACGCTTTCTTTGCGTAGTCGATCAGTTCCATGCATGGTTCGATCTTTTCACGCATATTTCGGTAGGAATCTTTGAGTATCAGTTCTACTGTCCCATCGCCGTATTTTTCATTTATAGCCGCTGCAATGTCCTGCATCAGCCTCTTGCGGTTCGCATAGCTCTCGGAATCGAAATCACGGATCAGATAGCTCAACCTGGATTCTTCCACCGTTCCTGTCATTTCAATCAGATGGAAAAATCCCTCATATCCTTCTGTATATTCCGGTGCTTCTTCCGGCGGCAGCATTCCCTGGATCTCCATTGCGATCTTCTGCGAATTTTTCATGATTCCTTTTGCCTCACCCGGATGGACATTCACACCATGGATATAAAATTCCGCGGATGCCGCATTAAAATTCTCAAACTGGATCTCGCCCTCCGGACCTCCATCCACGGTGTAAGCATACGGTGCACCAAATCTTTCCAGATCCAGATGCTTTGCGCCGCTTCCGACTTCTTCATCGGTCGTAAAACTGACAGCGATTTTTCCATGTGGAATATCTCCGTTTATCAGTTCTTCCACCGCCGTCAGGATCTCTGCAATCCCGGCCTTGTCATCGGCACCGAGCAGTGTCGTTCCATCTGTCGTGATCAGAGTTCTGCCCGCCAGTTTCTTTAATTCCGGAAAATCAGCCGGAGACAGTACTTTGCCGGAAGTCCCTAAGCCCACATCGTTTCCGTCATAAGCCTCGATGACCTGCGGACCCACGTTCTCTCCACTGTAATCCGGTGCGGTATCCATATGTGCGATAAATCCAATGGCTGTCTTGTCTTCATATCCTGGCGTTGCCGGAACATGCCCGTACACATAGCCGTACTTATCCATATCTGCATCTTTTATACCGATCTCTCTCATTTCCTGGACCAGCATTCTGGCCAGGTCAAACTGACGCTCTGTCGTCGGTGATGTCTGGCTCTCCTCATCACTGGTCGTCCAGACTCTGACGTATTTCAATAATCTCTCATCTACTCTCATTTCTAGCTCCTTTTGGGTTGAAAAACAGCCCTGCACTGCTTTATCATAATAAATTATATTATAACTTTTTTTGTTTTACGGGTCAACCTGCCCATCCAGTCACACGATTTTTCATTTTTCAGAAGACCATTTTGCTCCATTTTACAGTAGCACACCGCGGACTACTTTATACTTACAGAAACGAAGGAGGTATTTTCCATGAAATATCAGCGTATCCAGGATCTGAGAATTGATTCTGACCTGTCACAGAAACAGCTCGGTGAGATTCTTCACATCAGCCAGCGTTCTTACTCTCACTACGAGACAGGTTCCCGTGGAATTCCGGTTGAAATGCTGATCCGTCTTGCAGATTACTACGATACCACCATTGATTATCTTGTAGGACGAACAGATAACAAAGAACCGATCAAGCCACTCAAAGCAGCCAAATAATGAATCTGCGGTCAAAAACACCCGCCTGACATACACATCTTTTCTGTATGTCAAACGGGTGCTTTTTCTTTCATTACTTATGAAACGGAGCCAGCAGCACGCTCGTCATTTAATTTCCCTCACCGGATTTTCGTTCTTCCCACTCTGCGATCTTGGAAATATTTGACATCTCATATTCATTAAAGATCGAATCCTGCTGTGCATCAAAAGTATCCGGATCTATGGTTCCCTGATACCAGGACTTACTGTTGAAATAATCTGAAATATACTGTGTGACAAACTGTCTGCCATGACGGGCATAAATCTCATTCTTCGCCAGTTCAAGCTGGTCCGAACTGTACACAGCTACTTCCTCATCTGTCAGATAACGACTGTCACTGTCCGGGAAAAAGTACTCTCCTGTCTGTGTATCCGTCTGTGTCGGGTCCGGTTCTTCCTCCGGTATCGGTGTCGCTGTCGGGTCCGGTTCAAGATATACCTGATCTCTGCTCATGATGCAGTTCACGTTCGGATAAACGCTGCTGACCGGGTCACCTGTCGCAATCCTTACATACAGCTGTCCTTTATCAAAAATAATATTCCCGGCAGCCCTGTTTCCCACAGAGTCGTTAAAATCAAATCTTGCTGCATTTCCGGCTACTTCTGCCGTAACATCTGCCGAAACAGACTGGCTCTGATTGCGGTCGGTCTGATAAAAACTGAACGAAATCTTATCCAGACTGATGTCGTAGACATTGATCGTTGCAGTTCCATCCGTACTGTACCAGTAATCCCAGAAATCATTCGGGTCAAAAGCCGCCACGACCGTCGGAACCGGGGTCGGTGTTGCTGTCGGCCTCGGAGTCGGACTCGGAGAAGGTGTCACAGAAACAGTCGGAGCTGCCGTCGGTACATTCTTAAGTGCCTCCATCGCCTCCTGCTTTTGTCTTGCCTCGATCCTGGTCTTTCTGATCCCTGCCAGCAGAATTGCAGCTGCACCAAATATAATAAAAAGTGAGATCAGGATCTTCAGCAGTATCTTAAGTCTTTGTTTTTTTCTCATCTGTGTCACCTCGATTTTCCGACAGTTTCTTACCAGAAGCCTCTGTCTTTGTTACTCTTTTCCGCTCCAGCAGTATGTGCAGAGCTTACATGGTTCAATATCTATGGATGCAGTCAGATCGTCCAGACGATGATATTTCAGGGTGGTAAAATTAAGTTCCTTACGGATCTCCTCCAGCATCTCCTTGTAGTTCGTGGAATCCGGATCTGCATAGTCCGCAAGGATCTTGTCATCTACATTCTCTCCCTCTCTCTTCGCGATCACTCTCCTGGTAATCAGATCCATCTCGGATTTGGAACGGGAGAAATTCAGATATTTACATCCATAAAGCAGCGGCGGGCAGGCAGGACGGATATGTACTTCCTTCGCACCGTTGCGGTAAAGAAATTCTGTTGTCTCGCGAAGCTGTGTACCGCGGACAATAGAATCGTCAATCATCAAAAGGCTCTTGTCCTTAATCAGTTTGTGCACCGGGATCAGTTTCATTCTGGCGATCAGGTTTCTCTGGCTCTGCTGTGTCGGCATGAAAGAACGCGGCCAGGTCGGTGTATATTTGATAAACGGACGGGCAAAAGGTACACCGGAACGGTTCGCATAACCGATCGCATGGGCGATTCCAGAATCCGGGACACCGGCTACAATGTCAGGATGCACCTGTCCTGCATCTCTCTCGGCGAGCATATCACCACATTTATAACGCATTTCCTCTACATTGACACCTTCGTAGGTCGAAGTCGGATATCCATAGTATACCCAGAGGAAGGAACAGATACGCATCTTTTCTCCTGGTTTCTGAAGCGTTTCGATTCCTTCCGAAGTCACAAAAACGATCTCGCCAGGTCCCAGAGATTTCTCATCTTCGTATCCAAGATTAATGTATGCATGGCTCTCAAAAGAAACACAGCGTGCATCCTCCTTGCGTCCGATGATCAGCGGTGTACGTCCCAGGCGGTCTCTGGCTGCGATCAGTCCTTTCGGAGTCAGAAGCAGCATCGTCATCGAACCGTCGATCACTTCCTGTGCGTAACGGATCCCCTCTGCAATAGAATCCTTGGTGTTGATAAGAGATGCGACCATTTCTGTAGGATTTACGTTTCCCCCGCTCATTTCAAGGAAATGTGTACATCCGTCTTTGAAGCATTTCTCGATCAGTTCTTCCATATTGTTGATCTTGCCGACTGTTGTGATTGCAAAATTTCCAAGATGAGAACGCACAAGCAATGGCTGTGGTTCGTTATCCGAAATACAGCCGATTCCAAGATTTCCCTGTAATTCTGAAACATCTTTGTCGAATTTTGTACGGAATGGTGAGTTCTCTATGTTATGTATTGCACGGTCAAAGCCCTTTTGTTTGTCATAAACTGCCATTCCTCCTCGTCTGGTTCCCAGATGAGAATGATAATCAATTCCAAAAAACAAATCCAGCACGCAGCTGGTTTTTGAAGCTACTCCAAAAATTCCACCCATGTCGTTTTTCTCCTTATTTTTTCTCTTTGATGATTCCTCGCCGGTATGCGTCCAGAAGCTGCATCAGCTCGCCAATCTTTTCCTTGAGAGCAATTCCGGTATCTGTATCTCCTACCAGTCTTCTCTTTGTTGTATAATGAACCGCTACCCGGTTGGAAACAATATCACTTTCTTTTGAAACCGCATCTTCCGCAGAAGTAAATGACTCATGTGCACAGAGGATCAGTCCGTAGGAATTGTATACCAGTGTGTATCCTGCAATTCCGGTAACCTTGTGGTATGCTTTGCAGAAACCACCGTCGATGACAATAACTTTGCCGCCGCATTTGACCGGGCTCTCGCCTTCTCCCTGATGTACTGGCACATGTCCGTTGATGATGTGCCCCTTCGCAGGATCCAGTCCAAACTCTCTGAGAAGACTGTCTATCACTTCTTCGTTTTCCAGAAGACGATAATATGCACCTTTCACTTCTTTGTGCGTTGCCTTGTCTGCAATAAAATATCTTTCAAATGTTGTCATCTTGTCTTTGCCAAACAACGGGGAGTTCGGGCTCGCCCAGATAAACCAGAGGATATCCCTGCCCTTACGCTGCTCTTCGTTGTCCACAGCAAAAAACGCTCTCCTTACATAAGCCTCCAGTACATCATAGAGTTCTTTGCCCTTGTAAGTCTTGCCATAGATCTGGACTTCCTTGAGACTTCCATCCTCATTCAAAGGAATACATCCGTGGAACAGAAGATTTCCGTTGAAAGTCTTGTAGAGACCGCCTTTGTCCAGCAGAAGGCTCATATGTTTCTGCAACTTCTCACAGTTACGGAATGCAGATTCCAGACGTTCCATCACTTCCTTCTCACCTGTGCTCAGCTCATATGGCTTCTTCCAGTCGATCGTCGGGAAATTTGTATCCAGCAGTGGATATTCCTTACCGTCAGGAAGTGTGATCGTGCATTTTTCCGGATCGATCCGATGGAGCAGACAGCGGTTTTCCATGTGGAATTCCTTATGACGGCGGATGAGCTGGCCTTCCAGTTTGAACTGGATGATAGCGATCGCCTTGTGCATCTTCTGTCCAAGGTCTTTCTCGGCTGCATTATAATTAGAAGTTCCCTTCATCTCAAACACACTGCACGGATCATCCTTGTATACTTCCATCGCAAACGTTGCAAGCGGCAGAAGATTGATCCCATATCCATCCTCCAGGATATCCTGATTTCCATAGCGGAGACTGTTTCTGAGGACTGTTGCGATGCAGGACTGCTGTCCAACAGCTGCTCCCATCCAGACTGCATCATGATTTCCCCACTGAATGTCCAGAGAATGGTACTCCATCAGACGGTCCATAATGAAATGAGGTCCCGGTCCACGGTCAAAAATATCTCCCAGGATATGAAGGTGATCGACAACAAGACGCTGGATCAGCTCTGCCAAGGCTATGATGAAATTCTCCGCACGGCCGATCTCAATGATCGTATTTACGATAGAATCATAATAAGCTTCTTTGTCCAGGACTTCTGCCTTCTCCGTGATCAGTTCCTCGATCACATAAGCATAATCTGCCGGCAGTGCCTTGCGGACTTTGGATCGGGTATATTTGGATGCAGTGGTCTTGCAGACTTCGATCAGACGGTACAACGTGATCTTGTACCAATTTTCCATATCTTCTTCTATCTTTTTGACCAGACGCATCTTTTCTTTCGGATAGTAGATAAGCGTAGCCAGCGCACGCTTGTCACTGTTGCTTAAGGTATGTCCGAATACATCGTCGATCTTCTTGCGGACTGCACCCGAACCGTTGCGGAGCACATGGGCAAATGCCTCATATTCTCCATGGATATCTGACATAAAGTGTTCTGTTCCTTTTGGAAGGTTCAGAATAGACTGCAGATTGATGATCTCTGTCGATGCCTTTCCGATCGTCGGATACAGTTCTGCCAGTCTCTGTAAATACCTTAATTCCTCTTTTTTCATCTTCTTCTCCTTTAACTATGGTAGCATATCCGGTCCCCATACCGGTAATCCCAAATTTCAGACAAGCACATTGTCAAATAATGAAAACTGATTGGACTGCGGGATATCCCCAAAAATTCCCAGGTCGTCCATCAGGTCAATGACTGTCTTGCTGACCTTTGTCCTGTCGCGGAAGTCATCTTTTGACAGGAATTTGCCCTGTTTTGCAGCATCTACAACTGCTTCTGCCGCCTTGTCACCCATTCCGTCGATACAGTTCAGTGCCGGCATCAGCTTGCCGTCAATGATCTGGAATCTGTTTGCTTTTGCCTTGTACAGATCGATCGGAAGGAATTCGATCCCTCTCGCGTACATTTCCTGTACGATCCTCATGTCACGGATCGAATCCTGTTCTTTCTTGGAAGCCTCGTCGCCTTTTTTGCGGATCTCTGCAAGATAATAGTCCAGACGCTCCCTTCCCATACACATGGTCTCATAGGAAAAAGCCGTCGCACGGATACTGAAAAATGCCGCATAATATGCCAGCGGCTTGAACACCTTGAACCACGCGATCCTCCACGCCATCATAACGTAAGCCGCCGCATGCGCTTTCGGGAACATGTACTTGATCTTTTTGCAGGACCAGATGTACCATTCCGGAACCTTATGTTCTCTCATGGTAGCTTCCCACTCATCACGAAGTCCCTTACCCTTACGGACGCTCTCCATGATGGTAAACGCAAGACTGCTCTCTACGCCCATGCTGATAAGGTAGATCATGATATCATCTCGCGTACAGATCGCGGTGGAAATCGTCGCCTTGCCCTCCTCGATCAGAGTCTGCGCATTTCCAAGCCATACGTCCGTACCATGAGACAGACCCGCGATACGAACAAGATCAGAAAAATATTTTGGCTTCGTGTCGATCAACATCTGCATCGCGAAATCTGTACCAAACTCCGGGATTCCAAGGCATCCCAGTTTACAGCCGCCGATATCCTCCGGTTTGATTCCCAATGCATCCGTACTTGCAAAAAGCGACATGACTTCTTTGCTGTCCAGAGGTACATCACGGGCACTTAAGCCTGTAAGGTCCTCGAGCATACGGATCATTGTCGGATCATCGTGTCCTAGAATATCAAGTTTCAGAAGGTTTCCGTCAATGGAATGATAGTCGAAATGTGTCGTGATGATATCACTGTTTTCGTCGTTTGCCGGATGCTGTACCGGTGTGAATTTCTCGATCTCTACACCTACCGGAAGAACGATGATTCCACCCGGATGCTGGCCTGTCGTTCTTCGGATTCCCGTACAGCCCTTGACGATCCGGTTGATCTCGCAGTAACGCTTGTGCTGGCCACGCTCTTCGTAATAATTCTTGACATAACCGAATGCCGTTTTCTCTGCCAGGGTACCAATCGTACCAGCCTTGAATGTCTGACCTTTTCCGAAGATAACCTCTGTATATCTGTGCGCATTCGCCTGATATTCTCCGGAGAAGTTCAGGTCGATATCCGGCTCCTTGTCACCCTTGAAACCAAGGAATGTCTCGAACGGGATATCAAATCCTTCTTTGTTCAGCTTCGTGCCGCATTTCGGGCAGATCTTATCCGGCATATCGCAACCTGCCATACCGCCGAATTTCTTTACCTCCGGCGAATCAAAATCATGATATTTGCAGTTCGGGCACAGATAATGTGGCGGAAGCGGATTAACCTCCGTGATACCGGACATCGTCGCCGCGAGCGAAGATCCTACTGATCCTCGCGAGCCTACCAGATAACCATCCTCATTGGACTTCCATACCAGTTTCTGTGCGATGATATACATAACGGCATATCCATTGGAAATGATAGAGTTCAGTTCTCGGTTCAGTCGTTCCTCCACGATCTCCGGAAGGTTTTCTCCGTACATCTCATGCGCTTTATTGAAGCAGATATCCTTGAGATCCTGGTCGGAATTCTCGATGACCGGAGGGAACTTGTCCGGATGAATCGGGGAGATCTTCTCGATCATATCCGCGATCTTATTTGTGTTCGTGATAACGACTTCTTCCGCCTTCTCACTTCCCAGATAGGAAAATTCCTCCAGCATCTCCTCTGTAGTGCGGAGATAAAGCGGGGCCTGATTATCTGCATCCGAAAAACCGTTTCCTGCCATGATGATCCGTCGGTAGATCTCATCCTCCGGATCCATAAAGTGTACGTCACAGGTCGCAACGACCGGTTTCTTGAACTGGTCTCCCAGTTTGACGATCTTCTTGTTGATCTCGATCAGGTCCTCATTGGAATTTACGCGGTCATTTTTTTCATCTGCGATCATAAACGCATTGTTTCCAAGCGGCTGGATCTCCAGATAGTCATAAAAATTGACAAGTCTCGCGATCTCCGGTTCCGGTGCATTTCGAAGCAGTGCCTGATACAGTTCGCCCGCTTCGCAGGCACTTCCGATCAGAAGTCCCTCTCTGAGTTCAAGGAAAAGGCTCTTCGGCACACGAGGCCGCCTTCTGTAATATTTCAGATGAGACTGGCTTACCAATTTGTACAGGTTCACGCGTCCTGTCTCATTTCTGGCAAGGATGATTGCATGATAAGTCGGGAGTTTCTTGATCGTGTTGACAGAGACATTTCCCTGCTCATTCAGCGTATCTACATCAAAAATATCCCTCTCCCGAAGCATCTCCACAAACCGCACAAAGATCTCGGCCGTACATGCCGCATCATCTACTGCCCTGTGGTGATGGTCCAGAGAAACACCGACTGCTTTGGCAACCGTATCCAGCTTGAATCGGTTCAGTGCCGGCAGAAGGAATCGTGCCATTCCAACGGTGTCCACATACGTATATTCCTGTGGAAGTCCCTGACGCTTGCAGTTCTCAATGATAAAACTCATATCAAAGTCTGCATTGTGCGCAACCATGACCGCGCCCTCACAAAATTCCAGAAACTTCGGAAGGATTGTCTGGATATCCGGTGCATCCATGACCATAGAATCATTGATGCTGGTCAACTGCTCGATCCTGTACGGGATCGGAACCTTCGGATTGACAAAAGTGGAAAAACGGTCTGTGATCACGCCCTTTTCGACACGTACCGCACCGATCTCAATGATCTCGCAGGTCAGCGGGGAAAATCCTGTCGTCTCGATATCAAATACGACAAATTTGCCGTCCATCGACTGTCCCTCGCTGTTGGTAACGATCCCCTTGAGGTCATCTACGAGATACGCTTCCATACCGTAGAGTACCTTGAAATCAGAGTCCTTCGGCACACAGCCGCCCCATGCATCAAAGCAGTGGTTTGCCTCCGGGAATGCCTGTACAACGCCATGGTCCGTGATCGCGATCGCCTTGTGTCCCCATTCATACGCACGCTTGACGAGATCCTTTGCTGTGGTAACACCATCCATATCGCTCATCTTGGTATGGCAGTGAAGCTCGACTCGCTTCTGCGGACTGGTGTCCATCCTCATGCTCCTGAAATCTGCGATCTTCTTGATCCCGGAGATCGAACCGATCGTCAGCTCACTGTCAAAACGATCGATCGTGGTGACACCCTTGAATTTCAGGAACGCACCTTTCCTGACATGTTCGGTCACTTCCGGAACCTGTTCATTTCGAAGGAACATCTTGATCACAATGGAATCCGTAAAATCTGTGACAGTAAGGATCAGGATCGTCTTCTCGTTTCGGATCTCTCTTGCCTCTACTTCTTCTACCTGACAGCGGATCATGACCTCGCCCATCTCACCGGTGATTGACTCCAGCGGGATCGTATCTCCTTCAAAATCCCTTCCATATACAACGTCCGGATTGCTGTCCTTACGGAAGCCTCCACGATAATCGTTCTGCTGTCCTTTTTTCTTGTCAAAAAACTTCGATTTCTGTTCCTGTCCGGATTTTTTGGTGTCCTTTGTTTTGGAACTGTCGGATTTTTCCTTTGTCGCTTCTTCTGCTGTGTTTTCCTGTGCTTCGGCAGTCTCCGGGGTCAGTTTTGCATATTTCAGGACAT
This sequence comes from Blautia sp. CAG:237, assembly GCF_000436615.1. Lineage (NCBI taxonomy): Bacteria > Bacillati > Bacillota > Clostridia > Lachnospirales > Lachnospiraceae > Blautia > Blautia sp. CAG:237. The sequence goes on along the minus strand of NZ_FR886726.1, from coordinate 10,031 downwards.
TGGCAACTTCCTGCCGGATCTGAAGTGCGGCATTTCTGCGGTACTTGCTCTCCTGTACTTCCTGGAAATCAAGGTTGATCTTAAGATTCATTCCACAGCGCTCGCAGAAAACCTTATGCAGATATTCCACAAGGATCTCGCTTTTTTCCCTTGAGATCACAGAATCCGGAAGGACCAGATCCATCTCCTCATCTGATGGGAAAGTAATCTGCGCCCGCTTGAACAGATTATATTCCAGCATATTGTAATTTTTCAGTTCCAGTTCCATGCTGGCACGGTAGATCTCGAGGAAATTCGACGGAGAATACTGCTTCGACAGATGAAATCTCTCGATCACAGTCACGCGCATCTCCATTCCCGGGAAACACTGCCGTTCGATCTGATCTTCCAGTGCAAAAATAAACTTCTTGTGGATCCAGCGTTCACTGTGGATGTAGACCCAGAGCCTTGTTTTTGCAGGATTGCAGGTCACCCTGGAAACTGTGACCATTTCCAGCCATTCTTTTAGCTGATCTTTCAACTTCAGGCTTGGAAATACGTCAAAAAATTCTTTTTCCATGTCTGATGCCTCTTTCTTACGCTTCCCAGTGGAGCAGTTCGTCTCTTAACGTATCCAGAAGTTCTTCCTCCGGTACTTTCTTTACGATTTCTCCTTTTTTGATCAGAAGTCCTACACCGACTCCACCGGCGATTCCTATATCCGCTTCCTTCGCTTCTCCCGGTCCATTGACTACGCAGCCCATGACCGCTACTTTGATATCCAGCGGAATGTCCTGAACCATCGCCTCTACCTTGTTTGCAAGGCCGATCAGGTCGATACGGGTACGGCCGCAGGTTGGACAGGACACAACTTCAATGCCTCCTTTGCGAAGCCCCAGTGTCTTGAGGATTCGTTTGGCTGATTTGATCTCTTCAAGCGGAGCTCCTGTCAGGGAAACGCGGATCGTGTCACCGATTCCCTGATACAGAATGATCCCGAGTCCGACTGCTGATTTGATATTTCCGGAATACAAAGTTCCTGCCTCTGTGATCCCTACGTGAAGCGGGTGGTCGGTCTTCTGGGCGATCAGTTCATGCGCCCTGGCACACATCATGACATCAGAGGATTTGATGCTGATGACCAGATTGTCATAGCCCATTTCTTCTATGATATGGACTTTGTCCAGTGCACTCTCTACCAATCCCTCGGCAGTAACTCCATGGTATTTCTCCACCAGTTCTTTCTCAAGAGAACCGCTGTTGACGCCGACACGGATCGGAATATTTCTCTCCTTTGCAACATCTACGACTGCCTGGATTCTGTCTCTGCTTCCGATGTTGCCCGGATTGATACGGATCTTGTCTGCGCCGTTCTCCATTGCTGCGATCGCAAGGCGATAATCAAAATGGATATCTGCCACAAGCGGAATGTGGATCTGTTTCTTGATCTCACGGAGTGCCTCGGCAGCTTCCATTGTCGGAACTGCACAGCGGATGATCTCACATCCTGCCGCCTCCAGTTCAAGGATCTGACGGACAGTTGCCTCCACATCTTCTGTCTTGGTATTTGTCATAGACTGGATAAGGACAGGGTTTCCTCCTCCGATCTTTCTGTTTCCTATCTGTACTACCTTTGTATGGTCGCGATACATAAGTTTCCCTCCATTTTATCGTATTTCACATACACCTGATTTTCTGAAAAAAACGGAGCCGCCTTCAGAGAGACTGCCCCTTCTCTGCTTCATATTATAACGAACTGGGGTATAAAATACAAGTTTTCATTGAAGTCACCACAATAAAGTGCTAAAATAAAAACAAAAGTTACTGCAAACAGAATGAACAGTAACAACGACAGCCATACGAAATGGAGGAATATATATTATGGAAAAAAAGAACATTGACTGGGGCAGCATAGGATTCGGCTATATCCCGACAGATTATCGTTATGTTGCCAACTTCAAGGATGGCAAATGGGATGAAGGAGAACTGACCACAGACCCGAATGTAGTACTGAATGAATGTGCCTGTGTTTTCCAGTATGCACAGACTGTATTCGAAGGCATGAAAGCCTATACAACAGAAGACGGACATATCGTTACTTTCCGTCCTGACCTCAACGCAGAGCGTCTTGCAAACTCCGCAAGAAGACTGGAAATGCCAGTATTCCCGGAGGATCGTTTTGTAGATGCCGTTGTCAAGACCATCAAAGCAAACGAAGCTTACGTACCGCCATACGGCTCAGGTGCAACCCTGTATGTACGTCCGTACATGTTCGGAAGCAACCCGGTTATCGGTGTTAAACCGGCTGATGAATATCAGTTCCGTATCCTGACCACACCAGTAGGACCATACTTCAAGGGTGGCGCAAAGCCGATCACGATCCGTGTCACAGACTTTGACCGTGCTGCACCGCATGGAACAGGACACATCAAAGCTGGCCTTAACTACGCAATGAGCCTTCATGCGATCATGGATGCACATCGTCAGGGATACGATGAGAACATGTACCTTGACTCCGCAACAAGAACCAAAGTTGAGGAGACAGGTGGAGCAAACTTCATCTTCGTAACCAAAGACGGCACTGTTGTAACACCGAAGTCCAACAGCATCCTTCCATCCATCACACGTCGTTCCCTGATCTATGTTGCTGAACATTATCTCGGACTCAAAGTTGAGGAACGTGAAGTATATCTGGATGAAGTCAAAGACTTCGCAGAATGCGGACTTTGCGGAACTGCTGCAGTTATCTCTCCAGTTGGCAAGATCGTTGACCACGACAAAGAAATCTATTTCCCAAGTGGAATGGAAGAAATGGGACCGACAACCAAGAAACTGTACGAGACACTGACAGGTATCCAGATGGGACGCATCGAAGCTCCAGAAGGATGGATCAAAGTTATCGAATAATTTACCCGTTAGATCAGACAAGGTGTGGAGAATTTTCCACACCTTGTTTTTTGCTCTGTTATGAAATTTACTGTCCTATTTTACTCTCTCATATTTCACAAATGTATATTCCAGGTCAAAATATGTCTGCTCATCGCTTTCTGCTGTCACTTTCCACTCCGGCATCTCGTCAAGATTCGTGAAGTAGCTGTCTGCTTCGTATGCAAAATCGATCTTGGTCACATGTGCAGTGTCACAGTATGGAAGGAGCTGTTTGTACACACTGTCTCCACCGATGCAGTATACCTGATCGGACGGATATTTCTTAATTTCCTCCAGAAGTTCCTCGATCGTATGAACGATGATAGCATCTTTTACCTTGTAATCTTTATTTCCGGTAAGAACAATATTGGTTCTGTTCTTGAGCGGAAGTCCGTTTGGAAAGCTTTCCAGTGTCTTGCGCCCCATGACAACGACTTTGCCTGTTGTCTCCTGGCGGAACATCTTCATGTCTGCCGGGATGCTTACAAGAAGTTTGTTATCTTTGCCGATGGCCCAGTTTTTGTCTGCTGCTACGATAATATTCATGTTAAAATCCCCTTCTGTTTTTATTGGTTTCTTCTGACGATCAGATCGCGATCGGAATGTTCTTGATCTGCGGCCAGGTCTGATAGTTTTCTACGATTAGGTCATCCGTTGTAAAATCATAGAAATCTTTGATCTCCGGATTCAGTTTCACAGTCGGTGCCGGATATGGTGTACGGCTGATCAGTTCCTTGATGACCGGTACATGACGGTCATAAATATGACAGTCTGCAATCACATGGACCAGTTCTCCCGCTTCCATATCGCAAACCTGCGCGATCATCATCAGAAGGATAGAATACTGGCATACATTCCAGTTATTTGCCGCCAGGATATCCTGGGAACGCTGGTTCAGTACCGCATTTAATGTAAGCTTATCCTTGCCCGGTTCCTTGGTCACATTGAATGTCATGGAATATGCACACGGATAAAGGTTCATCTCATGAAGGTCCTGATGCACGTAGATATTTGTCATGATGCGGCGGCTGTACGGATTGTTCTTAAGGTCATATAACACACGGTCTACCTGATCCATCATACCTTCTTTGTACTGGTGCTTGACTCCAAGCTGATAACCATATGCCTTGCCGATGGAGCCGTCTTCATCTGCCCAGCTGTCCCAGATATGGCTGTGAAGGTCATGGATATTGTTGGATTTCTTCTGCCAGATCCATAAGATCTCGTCCATCGCACTCTTGAGTGCTGTCTTACGGAGTGTCAGTGCCGGAAATTCCTTACGGAGATCATAGCGGTTGACAACACCGAATCTCTTGATCGTATACGCGGAAGTTCCATCCTCCCAGACCGGGCGGACTTTCTCTCCTTCTGTACTGGTTCCGTTTTCTATTACATCTTTGCACATATTGATAAAAGTAACATCTGCTAAACTCATTTACACTTCTCCTTTCATACTGCCGCACAAAAGCTCCCTGTCAGCAGTATTTTTATTCGTCATTCTGCTACTCAGTATAGCATATCCCCCTGTCTCTTACCAGCGTTTTGTTCGTGATAAAACTGCCTGTAACATCTCCCCGGGCTTTACATTTCGAACCTTCCATGCTATTATTAGTGCCATGAAAATACTGATTACATTACTGAAGCCTTTATCTTTTCTGCCTGCGCTTCTTATGATGTACCTGATCATTTCATTTTCAGCCCAGACCGGGGAGGTGTCCGGGGAATTAAGTTACAAGATCAGTTACAAGATCGTCGAGGTCAAAAGTGAGGTTTTGCACCAGGAAAAAAGTTACGATGAATTAAGTTATGAAGCTGACCAGATCCACTTCTATGTACGAAAAGCAGCTCATATGACAGAATATTTCCTTCTGGCTGTTGCCATTTCTTTCCCGCTCTACGTTTACCGCGTGAGAGGTTTCTGGCTGTTTCTTCTCGCCGGGATCTTCTGTGTGGGATTTGCAGGACTGGATGAATACCACCAGTCTTTTGTCGGAGGACGTACCCCTGCTGTCCGCGATGTCTGCATTGACAGCTGTGGAGCTTTTATTGGGATCATCCTCGTCCAGCTTTTCTGCTGGTCAACCTTACATAACCCGGATGCTCCGAAAAAAGTTGTAAAAAAGCGTAAAAAACGCCGCAGATCCTGAAGTCTGCGGCATTTTTGATCCTTATGTGATTTTACAGGATTTATTCAGATTTTTCATCCTCTGGTTTCTTTTCCAGGGAGACACTGCTTTCCTGTGCATCTGTGTCATCTCCGTTTTCATTGTCAAGTCCGTCTGCCAGATGTGCTCTCTGTGCGATGCTCATAGATTTCTTCTCTTCTGCAGGTTCCGGCTGTTTCTGGATCTGCTCCTGTGCTGCGGCTTCTGCTGCACGCTTCGCCTTGTCCTTCTTCATCAGGTCTCTGCCGCCAACCACCAGCATAACAACTCCAACGATCAGAAATCCGACTCCCGCTGCAAAAAATCCCCAGCTGCTGCCATTCACACCATCCAGTACATCCTTACAGAGCTTATACCCTGTATACAAAAGATACACACCTGCAAGAAGCATGATAATGGAACTTCTTGTCGGTGTCCCCTGCTCCTTTGGTTCTGCTCCGGAAGTTTCCTGTTCAGACTGCTTGTTCTGTTCCTCCATCTGCTTCTCCTCTCACTTGCAAAAAATAAATTATTTTTTTATCTTATCATCTTTTACAGAATTGTTCAATTCTTCTTTTTCGTCAGCCTCGGTCTCTTCTTCCGTTTCAACAACCGGCTCTCTGTAAAGACGGCCATAGATTCTTGTAACCTCTCTCATATGATACAGAGCCATATCAGAAATCTGTCCTTTGGTCAGTCTCCATTTCCAGTTGTCGCCCAAAGTTGCCGGTACATTCATACGTGCTTCGTTTCCAAGGCAGAGGTAATCCTGGATCGGAATGATCGCTAGGTCAGCCACACTTGCAAGAGCTGTACGGATCAGTGCCCATACACAGTCATTTACCGGTACTTCATAGCAGTTGATGTATTCTCTTACAAAGTCTCTGTCATGACCCTGAAGGTTTTCCAGCCATCCTTTGGTCGTCTCGTTGTCATGGGTTCCTGTATAGACAACGCAGTTATGTTCATATTTATATGGAAGATAAGAGCTGTTCTCACTTCCGTCAAAAGCAAACTGCAGGACTTTCATTCCCGGATAGCCGCTTTCTTTGAGCATTTCCAGAACGCTCTTTGTCAGGAATCCAAGATCCTCTGCGATCACGCGAAGGTTCTCGATCTTTTTGTTCAGGGTATTGAAAAGATCCATTCCAGGTCCTTTTTCCCATTTGCCCTTCTGTGCGGTCGTCTCTCCGTATGGGATCGCATAATATTCATCAAAGCCACGGAAATGGTCGATCCTCACTACATCGTATAATTCAAGACAGTGCTGCATTCTCTGCACCCACCAGTCATATCCTGTCGCTTTTAATTTCTTCCAGTCGTAAAGAGGATTTCCCCAGAGCTGTCCTGTTGCAGAAAATGCATCTGGCGGGCATCCTGCTACGGATTTCGGGTTGTGATCCTTGTCAAACTGCAGCATTTCCGGATTTGCCCATGCGTCAGAGCTGTCCAGTGCCACATAGATCGGTACATCGCCGATGATGCTGATACCTTTCTCATTTGCGTATGCTTTCAGCTTTCTCCACTGTGTGGTAAAGCAGTACTGCTGGAAACGATAGAAATCGATCTCCTCTTCAAGCTCTTTCTCTGCTTCTTTGACTGCTTTGGAATGACGGTCCTTGAGTTCTTCCGGCCAGTCGATCCAGCAGATACCCTTCTGGTCATTCTTGATCGCCATAAACAGACAGTAATCTGTCAGCCAGTTCTGCTCTTCTTTCAGAAAATCTGCATAATCCTCATCCTTGGAAAGATCTGCTCTCTCATATGCTTTGCGAAGAAGTTTATATCTGGACATGTACATCTTTTCATAATCTACATAAGACTCGCTTCCACCCCAGTCACAGGACTCACATTCCCCTCTGGTCAGAAGTCCCTTCTCGATCAGATCCTCCAAATTGATAAAATACGGATTTCCTGCAAAAGTAGAAACGGACTGATAAGGAGAATCTCCATATCCAGTAGGTCCTAACGGAAGAATCTGCCAGTACTGCTGTCCTGCCTGCTCCAGTTGATCAACAAATTCATAGGCTTCCTTTGAAAAACATCCGATTCCGTATTTTGACGGTATACTGGATATACCCATTAAAATGCCGCTTGCTCTCATTTTATCTCCTCCAAATCTGGTAAATATTCACAAAACACATTATACCAATACCATACCCATTTAGTCAAGATAAATAAAAAAGAGAGCACACGCCCTCTTCACTTACCTGTCTTACAAACAGTTCCTCTTCTTGTCTTTGTTTCTCACCGTGGCACCCTGCTAAAGTCAGGAAAACTGCCAGCAAAAGCATCATAAAAATCTGTTTTTTCCTCACATCCACATCTCCGTTTTTGTTTTTAGGATTTCGAAAAAAACAGATTTTTATTCACCGGATATCAGAATCCTTTCTTCTTCATATAGATCACAACATCTCTCCAGACTCTTTCTTTGCCCTTTTCATTCAGGATCTCGTGGCGCATTCCCGGATAAAGCTTGCCTTTTACATCCAGATATCCCGCACGTCTCATCGCATGGACTGCCCCTGCAAACTTACGGACATTCCCAAGGCACGGATCCTCGGCTCCGCTGATAAAAAGCACCGGCATTCTTGGATTTTTGCAGCTCCATTTATGGATGTCATAGGCTTTTTTCATAAGGTCAAAAAGTGCTATGTACGCATCGTCTGTAAAGGTAAATCCGCACAATTCGGAATCTGTGTACGCCTGATAGACTGCCGGATCTGAACAGGTCCAGGCATTTTTGTTGCCTTCCTTTCGGAATTTCCATACATAGGAACCGAAAGAAAGTGACTCCAGCACATGGCTCTTGTGACGATATCCCAGAACTTTGCCCTCTGCCGTTGCGATCGCTTTGCCAAGAATCCTTGCCTTGTTTTCGCTCGGTGAACCGCATACAATCAGCATATCCAGGCAGTCATCATGTTCACTTGCAAAAGCCCTCACTGCCAGCGAGCCCATACTGTGTCCCATCAGGATCAGCGGAAGATCCGGGAAATATTTGCGGATGTCATGATTTACTTTCGCAATGTCCTTGAGCATTCCCTCTGCTCCGCTACCGTACATATATCCGAGATCATCTTTGGAACGGACACTCCTTCCATGTCCTCTGTGGTCATGGATCACGGTCACAAATCCCTGTTCTGCAAGATATTCCATAAATGGTATGTAACGTTCCTTGTGTTCACACATCCCGTGAACAAGCTGAACGATCGCCCGATACGGCTTCTCCTCCGGGCAGATACACAAGACTGAGATCTCCAGCCCGTCCGCTTCCGACCGAAAAAAATCTTCGTATTTTTTTGCCATAAGCACTTCCTCCTCTTTGTAAAAAAGAAATCCCCTCATTTTCTTTCTGTTGTTAAGGTTAATTTTAGAGCCTGCAATTGTCCTTGTCAAGTAAGGCTCTCCTCTGCTATAATAGAAAAAAAGGAGGCAATAATGCGAAAAAATAAAAATAAACCGGAAACTGTTGATACTGCATCTGTTACCGAAACAGAAGAGATCAAAGTTCCCAAAAAGAAAAAAAAGAAAACCGGACTGATCGTCTTTCTGATCATTCTCATCCTCGCAGTCGCCGGAGCGGCAGCATACTATTTCATGGAACGTCAGAAACCGATCTCCACAACCAAGAACTATCTCGAAAATGTTCAGGCAATGAACTTTGATGGTATGAAGGAACTTCTGCAGAGCAATGACATGTCTGCACTGGATAACGCGGATATCACAAGCGCTGCTTACACCAACTTCTTCAAGACCATCAACCAGAAGATGAGTTTCGAGATCAAGAAGACCAGGTTCAACATCCAGAACGGAACAGCAACTGTCACTGCACATATCAAATACATTGACGGTTCTGATATCTACAAAGAAACCATCACAGAATTCCTCAAGCAGATCGTTTCCACTGCATTTTCAGGAGAGACAATAACAGAGGAAGAAACTCAGCAGAAACTTGCTTCTCTTCTCGAGGAGAAATCCGGTTCTGTCGAGGACAAGTATACAGAAGTTGATATTGACTACCCTCTGATCGAGGCGAACGGCAAATGGAAAGTTGTTTCCCTCGATGCAGAAACTGTCAAAGTAATGTCTGCAAACTTCTCCAACGTACAGGATGAGATCCACCAGTCTCTCTCTGAGATTGAAAATTCTGATTCTGGAAACCTTGATGCACAGCCAACTTCTGACAGCACTATTGATATGAGCAATGATAAATTCACTATCCATTACACCAAATGCCGTGTTACCAAGGACTATGCCGGAAATTCCTGCATCCTTGTCTACTATGATTACACCAACAACGGAAGTTCACCTTCCAGCGCCATGGTAGATGTCAATCTTCAGGCAACACAGAATGGACAAGCTCTGGAAGCTGCGATTCTCGCAGAAAATGATACTGCTGTAGACCAGTTCATGGCAGAGGTTAATCCAGGACAGACTGTAAATGTCTGCCAGGCATTTACACTCAAGGATCAGTCCGACGTAACGATCCAGGCAGGCGAAGCTTTCACGATTGGCGGTGGAACAGTTACATCTCAGATTCTCAAAGTTCAGTAAATTAATTTTTAAAAAATATTCGCAGTACATTTTTGCTGCGAATATTTTTTTTGCTTTCTGGGATACTAAAGATTACAACAACAAGGAAAGGATGAGCATCTATGGGAAATAAATTTCTGAATTGTTTTGCACTGACGATTTCTATTATCGGAGCTCTGAACTGGGGGCTGATCGGATTTTTTAATCTGAACCTCGTTGCCCTTCTGTTCGGAAGTATGAGCTGGCTTTCCAGAATCATCTATGCTCTAGTTGGTCTCTGTGGTCTCTATCTTTTTTCTTTCTATGGAATGACGACTGCAGGCGAAGAAAAAGTCAGCTGAAGATCTATGCTGACAGCCCTCAGATGTACAGAACAAAAAGAAAAGGACTCTGAATTCTCAGAGTCCTTAAGAGCGATAGACGGGGCTCGAACCCGCGGTCTCG
>NZ_FR886725.1:0-538 GCF_000436615.1 Blautia sp. CAG:237 | reverse complement strand
CTGCATCATCTACACATCTGCCTTCTGTCTTGTCGTGATGATTTTTCCAAAGGCATTTGCAGCAATCTTTACTTCAGATAAGGAACTTGTAACATACGCTTCCTGGGCACTCCGCATCTACATGGCCGGAATCTTCTCTATTGGCTTCCAGGTAAGCTGCCAGCAGAGCTTTATGGCTCTCGGCCAGGCGAAAGTCAGTCTGCTTCTTGCCTGCCTCCGTAAGATCATCCTGCTGATACCTCTGATCTTTATTCTGCCGAATTTCTTCGACAATAAGGTTTTCGCGGTATTTCTTGCAGAGCCGGTAAGCGATATCATAGCTGCTACGGTGACAACGATCACCTTCTTTACGCTGTTCAATTCTATTCTGAAGAAAGATAAATGATAAAAGAAACCCGGGGCCTGCCGCCTCGGGTTTTGCTTATTGCATTTTTTATTTATTGAATTTTATAATACATACGTCCCATGCTGACAGATGAATTTCACGCTTGGTATTATCTGCATTTCCAAGTATCACGCCAAAATCATCCGCTTCTTT
>NZ_FR886724.1:0-8002 GCF_000436615.1 Blautia sp. CAG:237 | reverse complement strand
GCTAGTGTGGTTCAGCTTCGCTGGACACACTACATAAGAAAAGCCCGGATCTCTCCAGGCTCTTCTCGGTCTTTTTATTTTTCAAAGAGGTCTACCAGTTCCTGTCCATCATCATATCCGGCATCTTTGAGCTGTTCTACGAACCACTCATCTACACCATCTACTGCTTCTTTGAAGGAATCGATATCCATATCATCTTTGTCTGTGATAGTTACGCCATTCTTTGACTGCCAACGAGTCTTGATCTCCTCATCACCGGAACGGTTGATGTAACGCTCATACTCAACGGCTTTCTGTCCACACTCATCAACAACTGCCTGCTGCTCTGGTGTCAGAGTATCATACAGATCCTGGTTGATACAGAAGAACAGACAGTCATAGATCGCATCCCACATGGAGCAGTACGGCTGAACCTCCTGCACGCTTGCCGCGTCGATTGCCGGAAGCGGGTTTTCCTGACCTTCTACTGTGTTCTGCTGCAGAGCAGTGTAGGTCTCAGACCAGTTCATGTTTGTCGCATCTGCGCCCCATCTCTTGTAGCATTCCATCAGAAGGTTGGAGCCTGCTACACGGATCTTGAGGTTCTTCATATCGTCGACAGTTTTTACTTCGTGCTTGCTGTTTGTCAGTTCACGGAAGCCGTTCTCTGCGATACCCATGCAGTGCAGGCCATAACTGGAAAGGATCTCTTTCAACTTATCACCGGCTTCGCCATCGAACTTCGCATCCGCATCATCATAAGAATCATAAATAAACGGAAGTGATACTACATTAAATCTCGGATCAAATGCTGAGTAGATCAGGTTGGAATGCATGGAGATCTGTACCGGGTCTCCGTTCATCAGTGCCTGAATTCCCTCGGACTGATTTCCGTTTGTCAGCTGGTCTGCTGCGTAAACATTAACTTTGATCTTGCCTCCGGTTGCTTTTTCCATCAGTTCTCCGAACTTACGTCCACCTTCTGCCCAGGTACTTGTCTCTGTAGTAGAGCATGCAAAGTTCCATGTTGCTTCCGGCCAGTCAAGGTCACTGTGATCAGCCACCGTATCTGTAGATTCCTGTGTAAAGAGATCAACCAGTTCCTGTGCGTCATCATATCCTTCTTTCTCGAGTTCCTTAACAAACCACTCATCTACGCCATCTACGGCTTCTTTAAAGGAATCGATATCCATATCTTCTTTATTTGTAATGGTCACACCGTTCTTTGACTGCCAGCGGGTCATGATCTCTTCATCACCTGAACGGTTGATATAACGCTCATATTCAACCGCTTTCTGTCCACACTCATCAACAACTGCCTGCTGCTCCGGTGTCAGGCTGTCATAAATCTCCTGGTTGATACAGAAAAACAGACAGTCATAAATTGCATCCCACATGGAGCAGTACGGCTGAACCTCCTGCACGCTTGCTGCATCGATTGCCGGCAGCGGATTCTCCTGGCCCTCTACTGTGTTCTGCTGCAGAGCTGTATAGGTCTCTGTCCAGTTCAGGTTCGTTGCATCTGCGCCCCATCTCTTATAGCATTCCATAAGAAGATTAGATCCTGCAACACGGATTTTGAGATTCTTCATATCATCCAGAGTCTTGACTTCATGCTTGCTGTTGGTCAGTTCACGGAAGCCGTTCTCTGCGATACCCATGCAGTGCAGTCCATATTCAGAAAGCAGTTCTTTCAGTTTTTCACCGGCTGCACCGTCAAATTTAGCATCCGCATCATCATAAGAATCATAGATAAACGGAAGGGATACTACATTGAATCTCGGGTCAAATGCAGAATAGATCAGGTTGGAATGCATGGAAATCTGTACCGGGTCTCCATTCATCAGTGCCTGGATTCCTTCAGACTGATTTCCGTTTGTCAGCTGGTCGGTTGCATAAACATTAACTTTAACCTTGCCTCCGGTAGCTTTTTCCATCAGTTCGCCGAACTTACGTCCGCCATCTGCCCAGGTACTTGTCTCTGTTGTAGAGCAGGCAAAGTTCCAGGTCATTTCCGGCCAGTCAAGGTCGCTGTAATCTTCAATTGTATTAAAGGAGTCACTGCCATCTCCTGCATCTTTTGAAGATGTGCTTCCTGTGTCAGCAGAAGCCTGGTCTCCTGTGTAAGAGCCATCTTTTGCAAGTGCTTTCGGCAGTGCTGTGGAAGTTGCCGGAATATATGTAACAATCAGAAGTACCGCAACACTGGCTGCGATCATCGGCATAACTGCTCTTGAAATCTGCTGCAGGGTAACTTCCAGACCTTTCTTAATCTTGATACTGATCGCAACGAAAAGGTTGACACCAACCGGAGGTGTTACCTGTCCGATTGCAAGGTTTACAGTTGCCATAACACCGAATGCAACAACGTCATATCCAAGTGCCTTACATACCGGAAGCATGATCGGGATAAAGATATACATTGCTGAGTTTGCATCGATAAAACATCCTGCAATCAGGAAAATAACATTTACGATCAAAAGGAATACAAACTGATTGTGTGCGATAGAGCCAAGCAGTCCAGATGCAGCATCTGCAATACCAAACTTGGTACATACAAATGAAAACAGTGATGCACTGGCAACGATCAGCATGATTCCACCAGTAGTCTTTGCAGAATCTACCAGGATATCAAACAGGTCTCTGAAAGACACTTCTCGGTAGATCACCATACCTACAAAAAGTCCATACACAACAGATACGGCTGCTGCTTCTGTTGGTGTAAAGATACCGCCATAGATTCCGCCGAGAATGATAACCGGCATCAGGAATCCCCAGAATGCATCTTTGAAGGTATCCCAGCGTTCTTTTGCAGATGCTTTCTGGCGGGATGGTTTGATATCATGTTTGTTTGCTTCAAGAAGTACTACGATCACAAGTGCAACACCCATCAGGATTCCAGGAACGATACCTGCCATGAACATATCTGCGATAGATACGCCTGTGATGGATGCATATACAACGAATGCGATACTTGGCGGTATGACGATCGCCACCGAACTTGCCGTCGCCATCAACGCTGTGGAAAACGGTGCGGAGAAACCGCCCTGCTCTACCATTGCCGGGATCAGAACAGCTCCAAGGGCTGCTACTGTAGCCGGACCGGAACCGGAGATTGCTCCGAAGAAACAGGAAACAATAACGCATACAATCGCGATACCACCTTTTTTGTGTCCGACGCAGGTGTCGACAAAATCGATCAGTCTGCGGGAAATTCCGGCTTTTGCCATAATATTTCCGGACAATACAAAGAACGGAATTGCAAGAAGAAGGAATTTACTGATTCCTGAATACATATTTGTTGCAACGATAGTAAGTGAGGTTCCTGAATACAGGATAGCACATACTGAGGAAAGTCCCAGGCAAAGCGCGATCGGCACACCAAGGATCAGAAAAACAAAAAATGAAATAAACAAAACAGCACTGATCATTTATTTGTCCTCCTTATCGTTATTATTTCCAAAACAGACATCCAAGCAGTATTCAATAAAATGAAGAATCATACAGCCTGCTCCGATCGGTACAAAGGACCAGAATATCCATTCCGGCCAGTTCAGTACGAACGTTCTCTTACCATTTGCAAGCTGGGTAAGAACTTTGTCCATACCATATTTAAAGAGAATCACTGAAAAAATGATGCTAAGCACTGTAATCAGAATTACTGAAGGTTTTTTCAGTTTTTTCGGAAGACGGTCCGTAACCAGCGTCAGGCTGACCAGCCCTCCCTCACGACATGACAGTGCTGCTGCCAGAAGTGTGATAAGTACAAATACCGCAACAACAAGTTCTTCTGTAAAAGACCATGAACGGTGGATGACTTTACGGGAAAATACATTTCCCACTGTGAGCACGAGGATCAGCAGTGTGGAGATCACAAGTACGATTTTTTCAACTGCTGCCAGTGCATTCATGAGTTTTTTGTAGACTTTCATCCTCTCTTCCTCCCTTTTGTTTTTCCGGTTTCAGAAATATTTTTGGGTATAAAAAAACCGCCCCTCAGGGACGGATATATTATTCCGCAACCACCCTGTTTCTCCATTGAAACAAGTACGATTCTGCAACGTACCGGCATACGCGTCTCCTGTAACGGGGAGCCTCCGTGAAAACCTACTGATGAATCAAAAATGTTCGGTCTTCCTTCTCAGGGATGATATTCAAAACAGTGCCGTTACCGCATCACACCAACTGCGGCTCTCTGGAAACGCGCATTCTCTGTCTCTACTGATTCCCATCGTAGAATTTACTGTTATGCTTTAGTCTATTACTAAGACAAAGTTATTCTACAACTCTTTTTTGATACAGTCAAGTCCTTTCTCGACAGAATGTAACAATTTTGTCGCAAATTTTATAAACAACAAAATAAACTGACCGGTCATTACTTTCCTTTGTAATAATCGGTCAGCCCCATGCACAGGTCGAACTCGTGGTTCATTCTCTCCACAAAACCTTCTTCATTGTCAGTATATGGCTGTGCGTCATTGACGATATATCTTCCGAACTTCATTCCATCCAGTTTGAATTCAGAATTCTCTGTCCACATGCCATGAGCTCCCTGCCAGTAGGAATCCTCTCCTGCTACGCTCAAAACAAAAGCGTCCACATATTTGTCATCATTGCTGTCATAATCCATGTAATCAATCTGGGAATCAAACGCAGACAGAACTTCCTCCGCCAGTTCCTCGATTGAATTGTTATCGTTTTCGTATTTCTCCATATCATACTTGGCAGTATAATAAAAAACATCTCCACTTAGCTGAAGCTGTGAATTGGAAATATCCTTTGCATATGTAGTCATACTGTTCTGATTTCCGCTGAAAAGCAAAGTTCTCAGTTTATCAGAAGTAAGTGCCCCTTCTTTGAATCGGTTATCCGGAAAATCGACCATAAATACCGGCATCTTGACTGTGCCTTTGACTGCTGCATGTTCCTTCCCGTCGGAACAGACTTCCTGAGTCAGATCTTCTGTCGTATCTTCCTGAACTTCTTTATCCTTTGCACTGCAGAAATTTACAGCAAGTATTGAAAGTATAACCCCTGCAAGTACCATTTTACCAAAACGTTTCATAATAATCTCCCCTTACAACCAAACCACCGAACCACCTGCCTCCCAACAGATGATTCTGATTTCCTTGTAACGGCTCTTATTATACACTTGCAGATAAGTGTGCTGTAAATTCGATTTTTCGTGAGTGAGTTTTTCTCATGGTCAGTTTGCTGAACTATCCCTGCGGTTTACTACATAAATACCAACGCACACCAGAAGCAGGGCGATCAGACTTCCTGCATTAAATGCCTGGTGGACTTCGCCCAGGACCAGTGCTGACAGAATCACGCTGCACAGTGGATTTACAAAACCAAATATCGCGACTTTTGAAACGTCATTCCATGCAAGCAGCACAGACCAGAGTGTGTATGCTACTGCTGAGACCATTGCCAGATACAGTATGAGCAGTATTCCCCCGGCTGTAACATTTCCAAGATGTCCTCCCATGCCCACACCAATCAAAGTCAATATGATGCCTCCCATTGTAAACTGTGTTCCACTCAGAACTACCGGAGATACTTTTCTGGAAAAAATATTGATCAGCACAGTGGAGATTCCATAAGAAAGTTGCGCGATCAGGATAAAACCTTCGCCAGTGAGTTTAAAGCCCATATCCAGTGAATTTCCCATCAGATTGATGACTACAACTCCTGCGAAGCCGAGAATACAACCGGCGATCTTCCTGCCTGTCATTCGCTCGTTTCGAAACACAAGACAGGCCAAAAGGATTGCAATAAAATTCCCAAGTCCGGTAATGATTCCACCTTTAACGCCGGATGTATGTGCGACACCTATATAAAAGAAAAAATACTGTCCTACTGTCTGTGCCAGACATACTGGTACAGCATATTTCAGGATTTCTCTGTTCGGAAGCATGATCTTCCTTTCTCGAACAGATGCAAAGATCAGAACCAGAATACCCGCCAGTGTAAAACGAATTCCGGCAAAAACGATCTAACTTGCCGTGTCTGCAGAATCCACCTGCATCAGATTATACCCTGTTTTGATAACAGGGATCGCACTCCCCCATAAAACACAGCATACGCACGCCAGAAGCGCAACGATACCTGTTTTTGTCAGGATGTTTTGTTTTTGTGTCATGATTTATTTCTCCTCTTTAGATGTATTATTTATTACTTTACTTTAATTTCTCCAGTACTGGAAAAAGGCATCCTCCTGCTCAGAGCGGATCCCATACTTTCTTCTTGCTATATAAAACTTTGATTTCCAGAGCGATGTTTCAACCGGAATCGTTGCTATATTATGCAAACGGACAATATCCATATAAGGCAGAACCGCAATTCCAAATCCATTCTCCACAAGCCCTGCAACTACCTCGATCTCTTCTGCTGCACACACCGGTTTGACGCTGATCCCCTCTGCCGCCAAAAGCTGCTCCTGCAGTTTACGGAATCCACTGGTTTTGGAAAACATGATCTGCGGATAATACGCAATCTCTTTTAATGAAACTGTATCTCGCTTTTCGAGTGGATGTCCCTTCGGAACTGCTACTGCGATATAAGATCCCCGGATCGGATAATATTCCAGCTCATCCGATTTCAAAAGATCTGAACAAAATCCAATATCATATTTCCCTTTCTGAAGTCCCTCTGCAATCTCCGGTGTCAATCGGTTGTAAATGATAAATGGAAAAGTTGCTCCAAATTCCCGCAGCATTCGCGGAATCGTTCCCGGTGCCAGCGGATATACAGAGCCGATCCGTACAGTCTTCTCTTCTGTGCGGAGTCCTGCCGCCCTTTCCTCCAGGCGCAGATATGCATCCAGAATCTCTTCGACTTCATTCATCAGCTCTTTTCCATAACTGCTCAGGCTCACATTACGTCCCTCTTTCTGAAAAAGCGGTACTCCATACTCCTCTTCCAGAGTCTTAATCGCATGGCTGAGTCCCGGCTGTGAAATATTCAGTGCCTGTGCCGCTTTTCCATAATGCTGGATCTTTGCCAGCTCTGCGAAATATTTTAAATATTCAATATTCATAGGTTCCTTCTTTCATAAATGCCAAATTGCAAACTTATTTTGTACTATTATCTGATATCACAGAATCTATTCCTGCCTTCATGATATCATATCACATTTCATTTACTTTTAGAATTGATTTATTCAAAATAATCATTTGTTTTTATCAATTATCTTGTATATAATAGGCACAGTTCAAAGAGAGGCCTAACAATATAACAATAAATTTAATCTTTAAGGAAGAAGGATACTTAACGTATGAATACGAAAAAATTTCATCTCGCCGGAGAAACAGCTCTCCTGCTCGTTTTATTGATCAACTCCCTTGCCGTGGATCTGATGTCCAAGAGCGGCTTCGGAATTTCAACGATCTCCTCTGTACCGCTTATTTTCAGCACAGCTTTTCCATTCCTCACATTTGGAACATGGAACTATATTTTCCAGACATTGCTTGTCATCACACTGATGATCCTGAAACGTTCCTTCTGCCCTGGCTACCTTTTTTCCTTCGTAGTCGGAATCGGTTTCGGTAAAATGCTCGACGTCCACAACGCATGGCTTCAGACACTGCCAAACGCACTGCCGCTGAACGCAGTATACTTTGTCGCAGGATTTGCTCTGATGTGTTTCGGTATCTGCCTTGCAAACAACTGCATGCTTCCGATCATCCCTACAGACACTTTCCCTCGCGACCTGTCCGAGATCTTAAGCAAAAAATACAAAGTCATCAAAACCACTTTTGATCTCACCTGCCTGACGACCACCGTTGTCCTGTCCCTTACGATCCTCCACAGATTCTACGGAATCGGCTTCGGTACTGTCTTCTGCGCATTCGTAACAGGAAAAGGTGTTTCCCTTGTTCAGAAGTTCTTCGACAAACATGTGGAATTTTACCGCGTGACTGGAAGGAAACATGTTGTAGTTGGAAGGAATGTGCGCCACGCATAATATACACCATCACATAGTGACATGCTCCCACCACTTAAATCTTTGATTTTGAAG
>NZ_FR886723.1:22285-66191 GCF_000436615.1 Blautia sp. CAG:237 | reverse complement strand
GTATGTTGTTCAGAAGTATCTATCCATAGTTTAGCATAGAATGGGCAGCAATACAATTGAATTATTTTGCAGGAGCGTCCGTCAGACCAAGAAGATATTCGCAGGAAACATTAAATACTTCGGCCAGTGCGACAACTTCGTAGTCGGGAACGAAACGTGTGCCTTGTTCAATTCGCAGGATTGCCAGATCATTAAAATCATATCCTGCAAGTTGTAATTTGGCAGCGAGTGTTTTCTGAGTAAGATTATGAGCCTTTCGTAATTCTTTTACCCGTTGTCCTATTCTGTTTTTACTGTTCGTTTTTTTATCCCAATAAATAATCATTCTGATCCTCAAAAGTTTCTAAAGATGAAGTATTATTATTGATTTTAAGGAAAAATATTGTTACTATACTTCTAAAGATGAAGTTTTTGGAAAGTTTATTTGATTTTTGAAATAAGAAAATGATAATGCTGCCTGTAATGAGAAATAATTCTAATGAGAGGTGGAAAGAAGATGAATGAATTTTATGAAGCAGTATCGAATTTATTTGAGGAATTGCGCTGTGACTTCGGAGAAAGAGAATATACAGTACAGCCGGAAGAATGGAAAGAAGCAGAGAAGAATTTGAAACAAATACAAAAGAAGCTGCCACTACATCTGGAAAAAATCCCAGAGCGTGAGCAGAATTTCTGGAATAAATATCTGGATCAGTTAGAACATTTCCATTATGAAGAGGAGCAGCGGGCTTATTACCAGGGAATGATGGATGTAGTTGAGTTTCTTATTAATATAGGGGCAATAAAGAAATCCACGAATGTTAAGAGAATGATAGAAAAATATGCACGTTAAGAGTGGCGGTATGGGAAACCATACCGCTTCTTCAGAATAATTCAGATAGAATTCAAATGAATTTCAGGGATCTTGTTTATCGTGGTCTGTAGGAATTTTGTATGTGCGCAGGTATGCTTCTACGATGGCAAGGATAGCGGTAATTTGCTCATCGTTGCATTTTGACAGGTACATGAGCAGGCGTTGATAATCAAGATTATCTGTATGATTGTTTGGATAAAACAATGGTTCAGGAGGAACATTTAAAGCGCGTACCAGTTTTCTGATTTTATGAAAACTGGGAACTCGGCCCCCATTTTCAATTTCCTTTAAATATCGGCTGGACATTTCTGCTTTTTCAGCTAATTCTTCATAAGTCAATTTTTGCTCGTGTCGGGCGTTCTTAAAAAACAATCCCAGTTCTTTATCTGTTTGTTTTGGCATATGATACACCTCCATGTTTAGTGTATAGTTCCCTTTCTTGAAAGAAAATGAACTAATATTTCACTAAAAAAGAGGGTGATATTTCACTTTTTAAAAGACATATAAAATTCTGAATTTCCGTAAAACAGATCCGGAGGTATAGGAAAGATTAAGAATTTTATTGTCTGGTATCATATCCGTCATTACGTGACGGATGAAATAGATAAATAGTTCAAAAAAGCAAATAAATTTCTTTACCTCAAAAAGTGAATTATATGCCACAAAAAATGATGGCAAAATATTATCTTTTGATATAAATAGCGTCCGATGGGCTAAAAACTACCCATTAGGACGTTTTTTATATACCTCAAAATACAGGAAAAACAATTTTCTCGTATTTATTAAGAAATTTTTTAAAAATTTCTTCCCACACCCCGACAAATGCACTCATCCGTTTGGGATATGTGTGAAGGGGAAGCAAGAACTTTGCTTATTGCCTACCGGCGGGGAAGGAGGTGAACTCTTATGGAGCAATCCTCTTTTCAAGATGAGCAGACAGTCAGACATCAGTTTGATTCTCTGTGCAAGCTGGCATTGAAAAGTGAAGTTATTAATTATGAAAAGCATATGGCATATCGCCAGAAGTATGAAGTGATGTTGTCAGAATTATCAGAAAAGGAGTTGAGCAGACTTTTTATAATGGAAGAGCATGAAATGGAAACACATCGTTTTCAGGTCCTGGGTTACGACATAGAAGTCAAAGATGCATTGATTGCTGAAGCACTGCAGACACTTACTGAAAAGAAAAGGAATGTTGTGTTATTATCATATTTTATGGATATGAGTGATGCAGACATTGCCAGAGAAATGAATCTTGTACGCAGCACAATTAATGAGCATCGTAGACGATCACTGGAACTGATGAGAAAAAATATGGAGGAATCTGCAAATGAAAAAAAGTAAAAAACAGAAATGCGCATTTGATTTGCTGCCATTCCATGTTATTGAGGCAGCATCAACTGGTGATACTGAGGCAATCCAGGCAGTGTTGAAGCATTATGAAGGGTACATAACAGTTTTGGCTACCAGAAAAATGTTTGACGAATTTGGACAGGTGCATTACTGTGTAGATGAAACTCTGCGTCAACGCCTGGAAGCAAAACTGATTACTAAGACCTTGGGATTTGATACGAAATCATATGTAAGGAAAAGTAATCAGTAAAGGGAGTATTTAATATAGATTCCTTTTCCCCTTCAGGAATTTTTGTACCTTGAAAATTGTATATTGTTTTACATACAGGACGTGAAGATATGTAGAGCCACTAGGTAAATCCGCCATGATATATCTGCTCTGTTAATGGAGTAAATACGAGGAAATGCTGAAATATAACATTGAAGTAAAGGTATGGAGCGAGAAGAATTTGACAAAATGTGCAGCAGCTGCACAGGGCGACGAAGCATATCTGTGATAATGATACTTCCAGAAAAAATCTGGTCATATATAATGACGGTGCAAAACCGATGTGGGCAGAGTACTGAACTGCCACCTGTATTGTAATTTTATCTGCCGATGACAGTGTATAAAATTGTAAATTGTCATGGGCAGATAAAAATGTTTTGTCCAAAGAGAAAAGGAGGAGAGAAGAGTGGCGATTAAAATTGAAAAAGGTAAGATTCCAATTTGGGAAAAATATATGCTTACGGTGGATGAAGCAGTGCAATATTTTGGAATAGGTGAAAAGAAAATAAGGATGCTTATTTCGGAACATCTAAATTCAGAATGTTGCTTTACAGTCCAGGTGGGGTGTAAGTCATTGATTAACCGTAAGAAATTTGAGGCCTTTCTGGATCAGACTACGTCTTTGTAAAAAATATACGAACAATTTAGCACTTTAAAGTGGAAATGCTAGCCCTGGTATGATATAATACCTATATCGTGCTAGGGCTTCTTCGTGGAAAGGGGCGAAGACGTTTGGGTAAAACAAAACGTGACCAAAAACGACGGGATAAAAAAGGTCGAATTTTACGAAACGGAGAAAGTCAGAGAAAAGATGGAAGATATGCGTTTGTATATACAGATTGTTATGGAAAGCAGAAGTTTTTGTATAGTTGGAAATTAGAGCCAACAGATTCTCTGCCAACTGGATGCAGACCATGCTTAGCTCTAAGGGAAAAAGAAAAAAATATCCAAAGAGATTTACATGATGGTATAGTACCTTACGGAGGAAATTTAACAGTTTTAGATTTGGTTCAAAAATACATTGGACAAAAAAAGGGGGTTCGTCATAACACTCAGGCGAACTATGATTTTGTGATCAATATAATAAAAAAAGAAGAATTCGGAACCAGAAGAATAGATAAAATAAAATTGTCGGATGCAAAAGCATGGTTTATTAAGCTGCAAGCAGATGGAAGAGGATACAGTTCCATTCACAGTGTGCGTGGAATTGTAAGACCTGCATTTCAGATGGCAGTTGAAGATGATTTACTGCGCAAGAATCCTTTTGAATTTCAATTATGTACAGTTGTCGTAAATGACAGTGTTACAAGACAGGCAATTACAAAAGAACAGGAAGAGTTATTTCTGGAGTTTATCCGAAATGATGACCATTACTCAAAATACTATAATGGAATGTTTATTTTGTTTAAGACTGGACTGCGTATTTCTGAGTTTTGTGGATTGACAGTGAAAGATATTGATCTTCAGGAGAGAAAAATCAATGTGAATCATCAGCTTCAGAGAACCAGAGGAATGCAGTACGTCATTGAAGATACCAAAACTTCAAGTGGAACACGAATGTTACCGATGACAGATGAAGTTTATGAATGTTTTGAACAGATTGTGAAAAACCGTAAAAAAGTAAGGGTTGAGCCGATTATAGATGGATATAGTCGATTTCTATTCCTGGATAAAAAAGATATGCCTGAGGTAGCACTCCATTGGGAAAAACATTTTCAATGGGCGTTAGGAAAGTATAATCGTACTCATGAGAAACAAATGCCAAAGATCACGCCTCATGTATGCAGGCATACATATTGTTCCAATATGGCGAAAGCTGGAATGAATCCGAAAGCACTCCAATATTTAATGGGACATTCTGATATAGGGGTTACGTTAAATGTATATACGCATCTGGGATTAATTGATGCAAAAGAAGAGATGAATAGGATTGCAAAACTGGCATAGTATGATAAAATAATAGAAAAAAGAATTAAAAATAATCTGATTATAAGGTTCTTAGAAAGCCTGTTTTCCAGGCTGATTATTACTAAGAAGTTACTAAATTTGGATAAGAAAATATACGAATTTATGCTGTGATATACAGGAAAATGACAGGATTGAAGATTATCGGAAAATACCTGTAAACAGCGTAAATACAGCATTTCAAGGAGTTTTAAGCAATGATAAGAGTGTTATTTGTCTGCCACGGCAACATCTGCCGTTCCCCAATGGCAGAATTCGTCTTCAAAGACATGATCAACAAAAAACAACTGCAGTCTGATTTCTATATTGCGTCTGCTGCGACGAGTACGGAGGAGATCTGGAATGGAATCGGGAATCCGGTTTATCCGCCGGCGCAGAGGGAGCTTGCAAAGCATGGGATTTCCTGTGAGGGCAAGCGGGCGGTGCAGCTTAAGAAATCGGATTATGATAAATATGATTATCTGATCGGGATGGAAGGCGTGAACAGGAGAAACATGCTGCGGATCCTTGGCAGTGATCCGGAACACAAAGTAAGTCTTCTGCTGGATTATTCAGACCGGCCGAGGGATATTGCAGATCCGTGGTATACGGGAAACTTTGAGCTGACATACAGAGATATTGTAGAAGGATGCGAGAAATTTCTGGAATATCTGAGGCGCAAAGGCTCTATATAAAATAAACAGTAATATTTGTCAGTATGCAGAATGGACAAATACCTTCGAAATAAGTTTAGATTCTTTTTTATTCAACGACATTCAACATCGACGGGGAGAATTTGTCGATGAAAACTTCTTTACACACATTTCAAATCTGTATATACTGTTCATACAGCAACTCTTAAAAGGGAGCAGTCAGGCTCCCTTTCTATCTATCATTTATCAGGGGCGTTCGCCCGAACATTCAGAAAGACGAGGAAATTAAATATGGAAATGACATACGAAAGTTTTGCAGAAACACTTCGTTCAGAGTTACTTGAAGCGACAGGATACGATGAGGAGATGATCTGTTATAAGCAGGAAACGGAATATCCACCTACATCGGGGGATCGGCTTCTATTGAAGAGACAGCGGAATGAGGAAATCATGGAAGTCTGTGCGTTGTATGTGCAGGACCTGTACAGGGAATATCAAAATGGCTGGAGCATGGAAGCGATTGTGCGGGAGATCGTTGAGCGGCTGGATGCGATCGCAAGATCAGAATGTTTTCAGCACTCCAGAAATCTTGAGGATTATGATAAGATAAAAGAGGACTTGTTTATCCGTCTTTTAAATATAGAAAAAAATCAGGTAGAACTTGAAGACTGTATTTACAGAACGATTGGCGACATTGCACTGGTGCTTTACGCGAGAATGGGAGAACTGAATGGCAGCAGTGCAAGCATTAAGATTAAACGACACATGTTGGAAAAGTGGGAGCAGGAGCCAAAACAGGTTTTTGAGGAAGCTTTGCTGAATACATATTTTATTTCGCCACCAAGGATCTATTGCTGGGAAAAGCTGATTTTTGATCCGGATTATGCAGGAGAGAATTTCATGAACCTGTTATGTGATTACAAGCTGAAGAAAGATGTACTGGGGAACTGTCTCAGTACGACAATCCGGACGAATGGAGCTGTGGCAATTTTTCTGCCCGGTGTGGCAGAGCGGATCGGGCAGCTGATGGGGGGAGGATTTTATATGGTGTTTACCAGCATTCATGAGGTGATGATCCACAATGAAAAGAGTGCAGATCCGGAAGAATTAAAAAAGGTTCTGGAGGATACCGTGAATGAAACGACTCCGCCAGAAGATTTTCTGACATATCAGATTTATCATTATGATCTTGAGACAGGATCATTTAGTGTCTTGTGATACAAACGACAGTGCCAAATGCCGGGTGGATGCATATAATATTAAGAAAGGATTTCTGGAGGAAAGACTTTGGCGTATAAAATTGTGCTGGATGCAGGTCATGGTGGTACAGACCCAGGTGCTATATATAAGGAAAGAAAAGAAAAAGATGATAATCTGGAATTGACGCTGGCAGTGGGCAAGATCCTGGAAGACAATGGGATAGATGTGGTGTATACTAGAACTACAGATATTTATCAGACACCTTTTGAGAAAGCGAAGATTGCAAACGAGGCGGGTGCAGATTATTTTATTTCTTTCCATAGAAACAGCAGCCCGGAGGAGAATCAGTATCAGGGAGTAGAAGTGCTGGTATATGATAAGAGTGGAATCAAATATGATATGGCGCAGAATATTGTGGGAGCCCTGGGTGAACTTGGATTCAAAGAACTGGGGGTCAATGCGCGGCCAGGTCTTGTCGTTCTTCGTAAGACCAGGATGCCGGCACTTCTGGTGGAGACAGGATTTCTGAATTCAGATGAGGACAATAAGCTGTATGACGAGAAACAGAAGGAAATTGCGGAGGCGATCGCGACATCTATTCTTGGAACCCTGAATGATGAGACGATAGAACAGCCATTGTATTATCGGGTTCAGACAGGAGTTTTCCGGCGTCGCGAAAATGCAGACAGGATGCTGTATCAGCTGACAGATCAGGGATTTCCTGCATTTTTGCTCTATGAAGGTGATCTGTATAAGGTTCAGGTAGGAGCTTTTCAGCAGATCGGCAATGCGATCCAGATGGAACAGAGACTCCGGGACGCGGGATACAGTACGATAATCGTTACAAAATAAAACACAGACAGGAGAAAGTTATGTACGAGAAATTTTTGGAGGAAGTAGGAAACTTTGTTTTTATGGAGAATCAGCCGGAATCGGCGGATATTATTTTTGTTCCGGGAAACAGTTACCCTTATATGGCAGAAAAAGCGGCAGAGCTTTATCGACTGGGGCTGGCGCCGATGGTTCTTCCAAGTGGAAGATACAGTATTTCTGCAGGAAAGTTTTCCGGAGTGACAGGGGAGGCAGAGAAATATAATGGAGCCTACCAGACGGAATGGGAATTCCTGAAGGATGTACTGATGAAAAACGGCGTGCCGGAGAATGCCGTTTTAAGGGAAGACGAGGCAACTTTTACATGGCAGAATGCACTTTTTTCGAGAAAAGTGACAGATCAGGCCGGATTAAAAGTGAAAAAAGCAATTTTGTGCTGCAAGAATTATCATGCCAGAAGAGCATTTATGTATTATCAGAGGGCGTATCCGGAAACAGAATTTCTGGTATGCCCTTGCTCTGTGGATGAAATTACAAAAGAAAACTGGAAACTGACTCAGCATGGAATTGATGAAGTGCTGGCAGAGATAAAACGAATTATCAGCCAATTTCAGATAATGATGCGAAAATAAACCCCATAATTTGTAAATTCTAAAAATAATTTAGGGGTGTCGAAAAAAGCAGAACTGTGATATAATACGTGTGTCGTAAAAGAAAATATTATGTTACGAAATATTTACAAAAAGGTAAAAGTTTGGTATATTGGAGTTTGGCATATCTTGAAAAAAGTAATGTCAGAATATTTGAATTAAATTTACTTATAGATAGAATATAACTGAGCGGATTTTATGGACGGGCAATGAAATGAACTATAACATAAGCACATCTGGTCAGGATAAATTGTTGATCATTTATATAATGTTTAGAATAGATTGAGGTAGAATAATTATGAAAAATAATAATAAAAATATACATCTTTTTGCAATTGCAGCTCTTGCAGCAACTCTTATGGCAGGACAGGTTTCAGTTTCACCGGCTTATGCTGAGAGCACATCTGTGGTGTTAAGCAGTCTGATCCCGGATAACGTGACCGTAGAACAGCCAATGCCGCTTTCTGATATTTCACTTCCGGACAGTGAGTATGGAACACTTTCCTGGGTAGATTCATCCAGCGTGCCGTCTGAAAGGGTGCAGTCGTATGATGTCGTATTCAAACCATACGATTCTTCTGTGTTGTCAAAAATTTCCGGATGGGATGGAGAATCTGACGCAATTTACAGCACTGTGACAGTGGTTGTAAGTGGAATGGAATCAAATTCAGAGGAATCTGATGAGTGGAATGAAGATTCTTCGGAGAATTATGACGAAAATTATAACGATCCCGAAACAGAAAATGACGAAAATCAGGATAATTATGACGAAAACCAGGATTCTTCCGACGCAAATGAGGGGCAGAAGGAAGATTCAGCAGAGGATGACCAGAAAGCAGCACCAGAGGTAACAGCAGCTCCGGCTGAAGAAGAAAGCTCTGAGAAAGAAGCAGAAATCACTGAGGAGCCGTCAGAAGAAGCTGATGGTGAGTCAGAAACAACCAAAACAGATACAAAGGAAGAGCAGAAATCCGAAGAAAACAACAAAACAGAAGATACTGCCGAAGAAGATGCGAAGGTCACTCCATCTGAGACACCGGAGGTAACTGAGACACCAGAAGTAACAGAAACACCGGAAACAACCGAGACACCAGAGGCAACAGTGACTCCGGAAGCTGACAAGGACAATATCTTTGATGGTGCAGACAAGGATATCAAAGAGGATAACCGTTCTACAGACTTTGAGGAAAATCTGACTGATGCTCAGAAGGCTGCACTTGCTGAAGAAAATCACAGTGCAAATGGAATTACCGTATCAGGAATCGACCTGCCGTACTATGTTCAGTTCCGTGTTGCCAGTGGAGATGATTATGAATTTACCAATGAATCTGAGGCAAATGTCTTCCAGTCCTACGAGTTTGAACTGTGGGATCTCAAGAATGATACAGAATATGAGGTTCCGGATGGAGAGTACGTCAGTGTGACAGTTCCGGTTAAAGCCGGCTACAGCTATACGATCGAACATCTTTTGGACAGCGGAGCAATGGAAACAATTATGCCGAGTGTAGATGGAAGTACCATGATTTTCAGCACACATTCTTTCAGTCCGTTTGGAATTGCAGGAAGTAAGACACTGGTTGGTGAGGAAATTGAGGAAGATGGCTACGACACAGCAGTAGTGACAGAAACTCCGGATGCTGCCGGTTCAGCGGATCTCACACCAGTAGCAGATGATACAAATGATTCAGCAGCCGCTGATACAGCAGATACAACTACGACTACAGACAGTTCAGCAGCAGATACCACGAATACAGAAGTTACATCTGCACCGGAGGACAGTACTGCACAGACTTCTTCAGATTCTTCTGACGAAGATGAGAACAGTGAGGAAGATAACAGTAGTTCTGTTAAAGCGGTACATACAGGAGATCCGACCAACATTCTTCCATTTGTGATCCTTGCAATTGCAGCAGCAGCTATCGTTGGTGTGATCGTTTATCTGAGAAAAAGAAAAAAATAATAAATAAATCCGAGGGAATATACAGGTGATCCTCTCATATAATCTATATGGGAGGGTTGCCTGCATGAAAATAAAAGCAGTACTCAGATCTTTGTTTCTGGCGTATGCGCTGACAGGAATATGTCTTTTGCTTCTTGCATTTCTTGTATTCCAGATGGATATCGGGACAGGTCCGGTCACGGTTGGGATTATCGTGATTTATGTGATCTCCTGCATGGCTGGTGGATTTCTGGCGGGAAAGATCACCAGGAGAGAGAAATACCGCTGGGGCGCCCTGGTAGGTCTCTCTTATTTCATACTTTTGGGAACTGTTTCTTTTATCGTGAGCGGAAGCTGGGATATGAGCCCGGGACATATGATAACAACGCTTTGTATGTGCCTTGGAGGAGGTACTCTTGGAGGCATGCTATCTTAAGAAAAAAATGCTTTTAATTGAGCAGGATTTATGCTATACTATGCCCAGATAACTATACATAAGGAGGTATGATAATATGGAACATATCAAAACATTAAATACAAAGAATCTGCAGAACACAGTGAAAAAAGGTGGATGTGGTGAATGTCAGACATCTTGCCAGTCTGCTTGCAAAACTTCCTGTACTGTAGGAAATCAGAGCTGCGAGAACAAATAAAGCAAGTTCAAAGCAATCAGTTAAGCAGCGGAGTGAAATCCGCTGCTTATTCTTATGATTAAAAAGTTTTTATAATGAAAGGATTTTCAGAGAGATGAGTCTGATTCACAGATATCAGAACAATGGATACAATATTGTTCTGGACATAAACAGTGGATGCATCCATCTGGTAGACCTGGTTACATACGAAGTGCTTCCATATATGGAAGAAGGATTGAACGCAGAGGAAATTGTTTCCAAATTAAAGGATCGTTTCCCGGAAGAAGATATCCGTACTTCTGTTTCCGAGTGCGAGAAACTTAAGGAGCAGGGAATGCTCTTTACCAGAGATGCATATGAGAATGTAATAGAAGAATTTACCAAGAATCGACAGACCGTAGTTAAGGCTCTGTGCCTGCACATTGCCCATGACTGTAATCTGGCCTGTCGATATTGTTTTGCCGAAGAAGGAGAATATCACGGAAGACGTGCGCTGATGTCCTTCGAGGTTGGAAAGAAAGCACTGGATTTCCTGATCGCAAATTCCGGTTCAAGAAGAAACCTGGAAGTTGATTTCTTTGGCGGTGAGCCGCTGATGAACTGGCAGGTGGTCAAGGACCTGGTTGCCTACGGAAGAGAACAGGAGAAACTTCATAATAAGAAGTTCCGTTTCACACTTACCACGAATGGTGTCCTTCTCAACGACGAAGTGATGGAGTTCTGTAACCGTGAGATGGGAAATGTTGTTCTCAGCGTAGATGGCCGTAAGGAAGTCCATGACTTCATGCGTCCGTTCCGCAAGGGAGCCGGAAGCTATGACCTGGTCATTCCGAAATTCCAGAAATTCGCAGAATCCAGAAATCAGGACAAGTATTATGTAAGAGGTACTTTTACTCATCATAATCTTGATTTCTCCAATGACGTTCTGCATCTGGCAGATCTCGGATTCAAGCAGATTTCTGTAGAGCCTGTAGTTGCGGCTGACACAGAGGATTATGCGATCAGAGAAGAAGATATCCCGCAGATCAAGGAAGAATATGATAAACTGGCAAAGGAAATGATCGCCAGGGAAAAGGCCGGCAAGGGCTTCAATTTCTTCCACTTTATGATCGACCTTACCGGTGGTCCTTGTGTGTACAAGCGTCTGTCCGGATGTGGTTCAGGAACCGAATATCTGGCGGTAACTCCGTGGGGTGATTTTTATCCATGTCATCAGTTTGTTGGTGAGGAACAGTTCCTTATGGGAAATGTGGACGAGGGAATCACAAGACCGGAGATCCGCTGCGATTTCAGCAAATGTAATGTATATACAAAGGAATCCTGCAAGGACTGCTTTGCAAGATTTTACTGCAGTGGCGGATGTGCTGCCAATGCTTATCATTTCCAGAAAGATATTAATGGCAATTATGATATCGGATGCGAACTTCAGCGTAAGAGAGTGGAGTGCGCGATCATGATAAAGGCCGCATTAGCGGAATAAAATAATTCAGGAAAGGAAAGAACGATGAAGAAAAACAGAGCAATCGTTGCGCTGCTCCTGACCGCCATTATCACAGTCTTTCTGTGTTACACGGCTGGGATTGGCCTCGGACCAACAGGAACCGGTGCAGCAAAGAACATCAAGACCGGTCTGGACCTGTCAGGTGGTGTCAGCATTACCTATCAGGCAAAAGACAGCAACCCAAGTGCTGAAGACATGTCAGATACTGTATACAAGCTCCAGAAGCGTGTAGAACAGTACAGTACAGAAGCACAGGTGTACAAAGAAGGAAGCGACCGTATCGCAGTAGAAATCCCAGGAGTAACAGATGCAGACCAGATCCTCAATGATCTTGGTAAACCTGGTTCTCTGTGTTTTATCACACAGACAGACGATGACGGTAATGCAAACTTCTCAAGCACAGGAAGCGGTTATGCGCTTGCAAGAAGTCTGGATGAGATCCGCGAAGCAGGATCAGTAGTACTAGAAGGTACAGATGTAAAGGATGCCCAGGGAGGCGCTTTCCAGTCTGACAAAAACAGTTCCAGAGAATATGCTGTCAGCCTGACTCTTACAGATGAAGGTAAGACGAAATTTGCAGAAGCAACAGAAGCAAATGTCGGAAAACAGATTGCAATCGTTTATGATAACCAGATCTTAAGTGCTCCGAAGGTAAATGAAGCAATCACAGGAGGACAGGCACAGATCACCGGTATGTCAGGTGTAGAAGAAGCACAGAATCTTGCTTCCTATATCCGCATCGGTTCTCTGAGTATCGAACTTAAAGAACTCCGTTCCAGCGTAGTAGCAGCACAGCTTGGTGAGGAAGCAATTTCCACCAGCGTTATGGCAGGTTTGATCGGACTTGTGATCGTCATCATCTTTATGATCCTGATGTATCGTGTTCCTGGTGTGGTTGCAGGTGTAGCACTGGTTCTGTATACAGCGATCGTGCTGATCACACTGAATGCATTTGATATCACACTTACTCTTCCAGGTATCGCGGGTATCATCCTTGGTATCGGTATGGCGGTGGATGCCAACGTTATCATTTACGCACGTATCCAGGAGGAGATCGCAGCAGGAAGCTCCGTGAGAACTTCCATCAAAGCAGGTTTTGCCAAAGCGTTCAGCGCAATCCTTGATGGTAATGTTACAACTCTGATCGCGTCACTGGTCCTGATGTGGTTAGGTTCCGGTACGGTTAAGGGATTTGCATACACACTGGCTATTGGTATCATAGTTTCTATGTTTACCGCACTGGTTGTGTCAAGACTGATCGTAAATGCACTGTATGCAGTAGGTGTCCGTGATCCGAAATTCTACGGAAGTGCAAAACAGCGTAAATTTGTTGATTTTGTTGGAAAGCGTAAAGTATTTTTCATTATTTCCATTATCCTGATCCTGAGCGGTCCGGTTGCAATGGTGGTTCATCATCAGACTGGCGGAACAGCATTAAACTATGCACTTGACTTCTCCGGTGGTACAGCTACAACAGTAACATTCAACGAAGATATGGATATCAAGCAGATCGATTCTGAAGTTACACCAGTTGTAGAAGAGGTTACAGGAGACAAGAATGTACAGCCGACCAAGGTATCAGGAACAAATCAGGTAGTGATCAAGACACGTACTCTGTCACAGGAAGAACGTGAGAAACTGGATCAGGCCCTGGTTGAGAACTTCGATGTAGATGACAGCCTGATCACAACAGAAAGTATTTCTGCTACTGTAAGTTCTGAGATGAGAAGAGATGCGATCGTTGCAGTTCTTGTTGCAACACTCTGCATGCTGGTATACATCTGGTTTCGTTTCAAGGATATCCGTTTTGCGAGCAGTGCGGTACTTGCACTTCTCCATGACGTTCTGGTTGTTCTTGCATTCTATGCGATCTCCAGAATTTCTGTAGGTAATACCTTTATTGCCTGCATGCTGACAATTGTTGGTTATTCTATTAACGCAACGATCGTCATTTTTGACCGAATCCGTGAGAACATGCATGGAAGAAAGAATCCGGATAATCTGGAGCAGATCGTAAACGATAGTATCACACAGACACTGACAAGAAGTATTTATACTTCCTTTACAACCTTCGTAATGGTTGCAGTACTGTACATCCTTGGAGTATCCTCCATCCGTGAGTTTGCAGCTCCTCTGATGGCAGGTGTGATCTGCGGTGCATATTCTTCTGTATGCATTACAGGTGCACTGTGGCTGGTAATGAAGCGCCGCCAGGGCAAAGCTGTGGCACAGGCAGCGCTGGCTGGCAAGACAGCAGGTTCCAGCAAATCTTCTGCAAAACAGCCGACCAATACAGCACAGAACAATCAGCCTTCCAAGAAGGATAAGAATCAGCCGAAGAAGAAAAACCGCAAGAGAGTTGCAGAACGTCTCGCAGCTCAGGAAGCAGCGGCAAAAGAAGCGGCAGATAACGAAAACAAAACAGAATAATCAATAAATAAACCATATTCCCGGGCAGGATATCTGTTCCGGGAATATGTATTTTATGGAAGAAGACACAGGGAGAAAGAACTATGGAAAAATGGGTAGTCTGCGCGAAACGTGCAGATTTTCAGAAGATCAGCCAGGAATTCGGGATCGATCCGGTGATCGCAAGACTGATCAGGAACAGGGATGTAGAAGGAACAGAAAATATCCGTTCCTATCTTTATGGGACATTAAAGGAACTTCCATCACCGTGGCTTTTGAAAGACATGGACAAAGCAGTGGAGATCCTTCAGGAAAAAATAAAAGAACACAGAAAAATCAGGATTATCGGGGATTATGATATAGACGGCGTTACCTCGACCTGTATTCTGCTCAAAGGATTCCAGAGACTGGGGGCGGATGCGGACACCTATATTCCGGACAGGATCAAAGATGGATATGGAATCCATGAACAGCTTATCCAGAAAGCAGTGGAGGATGGGATTGATACGATCGTCACCTGTGATAATGGAATTGCAGCTTCGGCAGAGATCGCGGATGCAAAGGAACGTGGCCTGACGGTAGTTATCACTGACCACCATGACATTCCATTCCAAGAGACAGAAAATGGAAAAGAATGGATCATACCGCCGGCAGATGCGGTGATCAATCCGAAACAGGCAGACTGTGCGTATCCGAACAAAAACCTCTGCGGGGCAGTCGTTGCATGGAAACTGATCTGGGCATTATATGAAAAAAATGGAATCTCACAAAGTGAAGTTCTGGATTTTACAGAACTGGCAGCTGTTGCGACCGTTGGCGATGTCATGGATCTGCAGGGAGAAAACAGGATCATCGTAAAAGAAGGTCTGAGACAGCTTTCGGCGACACATACACCGGGACTTCGGGCACTGATCCGTGCGAATAATCTGGATGGTGCGGAGATCACGGCATATCATGTAGGTTTTGTGCTTGGACCATGCATCAATGCCAGCGGACGTCTTGACACGGCTGCGAGGTCACTGGAACTTCTCTGCGAAACAAACGAAGAAAAGGCAGCAGAGCTGGCGGGAGATCTTCTTGCCCTGAACCAGAGCAGAAAGGCAATGACAGAAAAAGGAAAAGAAGAAGCCATCCGCCTGATCGAAGAGACGGGCTTAAATGAGGATCGTGTGCTGGTGGTCTATCTTCCGGACTGTCACGAAAGTCTTGCAGGTATCATTGCGGGCAGGATCCGTGAAAAGTATCATAAACCGGTCTTTGTTCTCACAAAGGGTGAAAACTCTGTCAAGGGAAGCGGCCGTTCCATAGAAGCGTATTCAATGTACGAAGAAATGGTCAAATGCGGAGATCTTCTGATCCAGTTTGGCGGACATCCGATGGCAGCAGGACTTTCTATCGAAGAAAAAAATGTTGAACTGTTCCGAAAACAGCTGAATGCAAACTGTACTCTGACAGAAGAAGAACTCCGTCCAAAGATCGTGATCGATGTACCAATGCCGGTTTCTTATCTTTCCAGGGAACTTACAGAGCAGTTAAAAATTCTGGAGCCGTTTGGCAAAGGAAACACCAAGCCGATTTTTGCACAAAAGGGGTTACGGGTTTTAAACTTAAGGATTTTTGGGAAGAATCAGAATGTGGCAAAGATGAAACTGGAGGATCAGACCGGCATGCAGATGGATGCGGTGTACTTCGGAGAAGCGGAGAAATTTGCGGATTTTGTACGGCAGCAGGAGGAGATTTCCGTGACATATTACCCGGAGATCAATGTATATCAGGGACGTGAAACCCTGCAGGTTGTCATTCGCAACTACTGTTAAAAGTCGAAAATCCCTGTATTTTCACGACTCTTGTCGGGTTAGACATTGATTCCATCAAAAAAAAGTGATATACTGATTACCTAGATTTATACGAAAAGTCGGAGGTACGCATATATGAAAAGAGTAGAGGATTATGTAAGAAGCATTCCGGATTTTCCGGAACCGGGCATTATTTTTCGTGATATAACAAGTGTTCTTCAGGATGCGGATGGTTTACAGCTTGCAATTGATTCCATGCAGGCCTGTCTTAAGGATACAGAGGTAGATGTGATCGCAGGAACAGAATCCAGAGGATTTATCTTTGGCGTGCCGATTGCATACAATCTTCACAAACCATTTGTACCGATCCGTAAGAAGGGCAAACTTCCGTGCGAAACTGTCTCACAGAGCTATGATCTGGAATATGGCAGTGCCACGATCGAGATGCATAAGGATTCCATCAAACCAGGACAGAAGGTTGCAATCGTAGATGACCTGATCGCAACGGGCGGTACTATCGAAGCTGCGATCAAACTGGTAGAGGAACTTGGCGGTGAAGTAGTCAAGGTTGTTTTCCTTATGGAACTTGCCGGACTGAAAGGCAGAGAAAAACTTGCAGGCTATGATGTAGCTTCTGTCATCAAATACGATGGCAAATAATGTAGAAGTAACCCGATAAGAAGCACAGATACAAAATCTAAACGATGGCAGGCAGGTGGGAGAGAATGGCAGAGAAGAAACAAAATGCACAGCCTGAGAAGAATCCGGATCAGGTAGAAAAAGAAAAACTGGAATCTGTAAAACGGGCAGATGCGGCAGTAAAATCCATGAATGATTTTACAAGCCCGGAAGTCTTATACGATGAGCTGATCTCCAGCGTAAAGAAATATCATCCTTCTACGGATATTTCTATGATAGAGAAGGCATACGAAGTTGCAAGAGAGGCACATAAGGATCAGAAGCGAAAGTCAGGAGAGTCGTATATCATTCATCCGCTGTGCGTTGCGATCATCCTTGCCGATCTCGAACTGGACAAGGAAACAATTGTTGCAGGTCTTCTTCATGATTCTGTAGAAGATACCTGGATGACCTGCGAGGAACTGGAGAAGGAATTTGGCGCAGAGGTTGCGCTTCTTGTAGATGGTGTAACAAAACTGGGACAGTTGAGCTATTCCTCAGACAAGGTAGAACAGCAGGCAGAGAACCTTCGTAAGATGTTTCTTGCCATGGCAAAGGATATCCGTGTAATCCTGATCAAACTTGCTGACCGACTTCATAATATGCGTACCCTGCAGTATATGAGACCGGAGAAACAGCAGGAAAAGGCAAGAGAGACCATGGACATCTATGCACCGATCGCCATGCGTCTTGGTATTTCCAAGATCAAGGTGGAGCTGGATGACCTGTCACTGAAATATCTCAAACCGGATGTATATTATGATCTTGTGGACAAGGTCGCTCTTCGTAAGAGTGAACGCCAGAAATTTGTCAATAATATCGTAAGCCAGGTCAAGCAGCATATGGACGATGCCGGAATCAAGGCACAGGTGGATGGAAGAATCAAGCATTTCTTCAGTATTTACAAGAAGATGGTCAATCAGGACAAGACGATCGATCAGATTTATGATCTGTTTGCAGTCCGTATTCTGGTAGATACAGTCAAGGACTGTTATGCAGCCCTTGGCGTCATCCATGAGATGTACAAACCGATCCCGGGCAGATTCAAGGATTACATTGCCATGCCGAAGCCAAATATGTACCAGTCCCTGCATACCACACTGATCGGACCAAATGGACAGCCATTTGAGATCCAGATCCGTACTTTCGAAATGCACAAGACAGCAGAATATGGTATCGCTGCACACTGGAAATATAAGGAATCTTCCGATGGCAAACTGCCGGTAGATAAGCGCGAGGAGGAGAAGCTGAACTGGCTCCGTCAGATCCTTGAATGGCAGAAGGACATGTCCGATAACAGGGAGTTCATGAGCCTTCTCAAGAATGACCTGGACCTTTTTGCGGACAGTGTTTACTGCTTTACTCCGCAGGGAGATGTCAAGACTCTGCCGAATGGTTCCACACCGATCGATTTTGCGTACAGTGTACACAGTGCGGTAGGAAACCGTATGGTAGGTGCGAGAGTAAACGGCAAGCTTGTCCCGATCGAGTATCAGATCAAGAATGGTGACCGTATTGAGATCATCACTTCGATGAATTCCCAGGGACCGAGCCGTGACTGGCTCAAGATCGTCAAGAGTACACAGGCAAAGAACAAGATCAATCAGTGGTTCAAGAAAGAACTTAAAGAAGACAATATCCTCAAGGGCAAGGAAATGCTGACACAGTATGCGAAGTCCAAGGGATATAAGATCAGTAATTATACCAAATCACAGTTTCTGGAATCTGTTATGCGCAAGTATGGTTTCCGTGACTGGGATTCTGTGCTGGCAGCAATCGGACATGGCGGACTTAAGGAAGGCCAGGTCTTCAATAAACTACTGGAAGCTTATGAGAAGGAAAATCAGAAGCATCTTACTGATGAGCAGGTCCTTGAGGCGGCCGGTGAACAGCAGGAGAAGCTTCATATAACCAAGAACAAGGGCGGAATCGTAGTAAAGGGTATCCATGATGTTGCAGTCCGTTTTTCCAAGTGCTGCAGTCCGATTCCGGGAGATGAGATCGTAGGTTTTGTCACAAGAGGCCGTGGAATCACGATCCACAGGACGGACTGTGTAAACGTTCTGAACATGTCAGAGACAGACCGTTCCCGTCTGATCGAGGCAGAATGGCAGCCAACAGAGAACAAAAGCTCTGAGAAATATATGGCAGATATTCAGGTATTTGCCAATAACCGTACAGGTCTTCTGGTAGACCTTTCTAAAGTGTTCACAGAACGTAAGATTGATATGCGAACGATCAACAGCCGTACCAACAAGCAGGAGAAAGCCACAATTTCCATCAGCTTTGAGATCGGAAGCAAGGAAGAACTGGCGTCTCTCATTGAGAAACTCCGTCAGATCGAGAGCGTACTTGATGTAGAACGTGGAACTCCAGGCTGATGAACGATATATAGGAGAAAGAGTGCATGAAAAAACTGGAATTACAAAAATGCATTGTCGGAAGTGTATACACAAACTGCTACTTCCTCAAAAATAAAGAAAATGGTGAACTGCTGATCGTGGATCCGGGAGATGCGGCGGATACGATCGAGCGCAAAGTTTCCGAGATGCAGGGCAAGCCTGTCGGAATCCTTCTGACGCATGGTCATTTTGATCATATCATGGCAGCAGATGAGGTAAGAAAGAAATACAATATTCCAATCTATGCAAGTGAAAAAGAAGAGACAACACTTCTGAATCCGAAGGTGAATCTGTCAGTGTTTGGTCATGGAAGCTGTACACTGGATGCGGATGTTTATCTTAAGGATCTTCAGACCGTAGAACTGGCCGGATTTTCAGTACAGATGATCGAGACACCGGGACATACTGTTGGAAGCTGCTGTTATTATCTCAAGGATGAGGGTGTGCTTTTCAGTGGCGACACCGTATTTCAGGGATCAGTAGGAAGAACGGATTTTCCGGAGGGCAGCACAGCAGCAATCGTCAGAAGCCTTCATCGTCTTCTGGATGCACTGCCGGATGAGACAGAGGTATATCCGGGGCATGATGCATCGACAACAATCGGTTATGAAAAGAGGTACAATCCATTTGTATAAGATTGATATACTTTTTCTTGATAAAGAATTTGAACATGATATTTATGAACTGATCCGTGCTTTTTATCCAGGAAGTGAAATCACTTCTTCCTATGATGAGAGAAAGGAAGGCTGTGATCTTTATTTCCGGATCGAAAAGCAGGATGAGTCCTGCATGATCCGCTATGAGGATCATGAGAACAAAGGTGTGACAAGTGCAGAATTTGTAGAAGGGCAGTCTTCGGATGCCCTTGTTTCTTGTTCGGCGTCAGAAGATGCTGATGCGAAAGAACAGGCACATGCAATCCGTAAAGAACGCAAGGACATCGTGAAACTGGCACTGTACAGGTTATTGGTCAGCCTGACGGGCAAAACCCTTCCATGGGGAAACCTGACCGGGATCCGTCCGGCGAAGCTGGCAATGGGACTTATTGAGTCCGGAATGAAAAACACAGAAGCAGCGCAGGAAATGAGAGACCGCTACATGGTCAGCCCCCAGAAAACTGCACTGGCGATCACGATCGCAAACAGAGAGCGGGAAATCCTGAAGGACATTGATTATGAGAATGGTTACAGTCTTTATGTCGGAATCCCGTTCTGCCCGAGTATCTGCCTTTACTGTTCTTTTAGCTCTTATCCGCTGAAACAGTGGAAGGACAGGGTAGATCTGTATCTTGAGGCTTTGTGCAAAGAAATCAAAGCTGTCTCTGAGATTATGAGACAAAAGGGTAAAAAACTGGACACTGTCTACATCGGAGGCGGAACACCGACTACTCTGGAACCAGAACAGCTGAAAGTCCTGTTTGATTCCCTTATGGAACATTTTGACTGCGAGCACCTTGTGGAATTTACGATCGAGGCAGGAAGACCGGACAGTATCACCAGAGAAAAACTGATGATGATCCGAAATTACCCTGTCACGAGGATTTCTGTAAATCCACAGACCATGAACCAGGAGACACTGGATATCATCGGACGCAGACATACGGTACAGGAAACAGAGCAGGCGTTTAAACTTGCAAGAGAGTGTGGCTTTGATAATATCAATATGGACCTGATCGTGGGACTTCCAGGTGAGGACAAAGCGATGGTGGAGCATACATTAGAGGAAGTCAGACGGCTTGCACCTGACAGCCTGACGGTACATTCCCTGGCGGTAAAGAGAGCAGCGCGCCTGAATATGTTCAAAGACAAATATCAGGAAATGACGTTTGAGAACAACCAGGAGATCATGGATATGACCATGAAAACAGCCTATGAAATGGAAATGGGACCTTATTATCTGTACAGACAGAAGAATATGAAGGGTAATTTTGAAAATGTAGGCTATGCAAAGGTTGACAAAGCCGGGATTTACAATATACTAATTATGGAAGAAAAACAGCCGATCATTGCCCTTGGCGCAGGCGGCTCATCCAAACTGGTCTTTGACCATGGCAGACGCATCGAGCGTGCAGAGAATGTCAAAGACGTAACTAATTATATTTCCCGTATCGATGAAATGATAGAAAGAAAACGTGCAGGAATACAGAAATGGCTCTAGGCAGGAGGTATATACGTTGGAAATGACACAAGAAGAAGAGATAAAGTCCCCGGACAGGCTTCTGGAATTTGATCTGTCTGCCGAACTGAATCACGGAATTGCGGTCAGTAATCTTGCGTATGCGGTAGCGAAGGAGCTGGGGCAGGATGAGGAGTTCTGTTATCAGCTTGCCATTGCAGGAATACTTCATGATATTGGCAAACTGAAACTTACAGGATACATTAACGGACAGGAAAACGATCCGCTTCTGATCGAGGAACTGAAATATGTCAGGATGCATTCGACACTTGGTTATGAAGAACTGAAAGATCAGGATTATTCGGAAACAGTTCTTCAGAGTATCCTTTATCACCATGAGAATTATGACGGAAGTGGATATCCATCCAATCTGTCCGGTGACAGTATTCCCCTGGGCGCCAGGATCCTGAGAGTCTGTGATGTATATGCAGCACTGATCTCAGACAGACCTTACCGCAAGGCATTTGATGTAAGCAGTGTGATAGAGCTGATGATCGATGAGATCAAAAACTTTGATATGGAAGTTTTTCTTGCATTTCAGAGAGTGGTACATGATAACAAATAACAGGAGGACAGCATGGCATTAAAGAAAAAACCGGTAACCGGTATGAAAGATATTTTACCAAAGGAAATGGAGATCCGTAATTATGTGATGAACATGATCCGTGAAACTTACGGCAAATTCGGATTTACAGCAATTGAGACTCCGTGCGTGGAGCACATCGAGAATCTCAGCAGCAAACAGGGTGGGGAAAATGAGAAACTGATCTTCAAGATCCTCAAACGTGGAGAAAAACTGAAACTTGATACAGCAGAGTGTGAGGCAGATCTGGTAGACTCCGGACTTCGTTATGACCTGACTGTACCGCTTTCCAGATATTATTCCAACAATGCCAGCCAGCTTCCGGCACCATTCAAGGCACTGCAGATGGGAAATGTATGGAGAGCAGACCGTCCGCAGAGAGGCCGTTTCCGTCAGTTCATGCAGTGTGACATCGATATTCTTGGTGAGTCCACATACCTTGCAGAGATCGAGCTGGTCATGGTGACTACCACACTGCTTGGCAAACTGGATTTCCATAACTTCACGATCCGTATCAACGACAGAAAGATCCTCAAGGCTATGGCACAGTACAGCGGCTTCCCGGAAGAAAGCTTTGATACTGTATTTATCATTCTTGACAAGATGGACAAGATCGGTCTTGAAGGCGTAGCAGAAGAACTCGAAAAAGAAGGCTTCAGCAAAGAAAGCATTGATACATACCTTGGTATGTTCAAAGAAATTACTTCTGACATTGAGGGCGTACGCTACTGCAAGGAGAAACTGAGAGATGTCCTTGATCCGAAGGTTGCAGAAGATCTGGAAACTATCATCACAGCAGTAGATTCTGTAAAGAACGCAGATTTCAAGATCTCCTTCGATCCGACTCTGGTTCGTGGAATGTCTTACTACACAGGTCCAATCTTTGAGATCGCAATGGATGAATTTGGCGGCTCTGTCGGCGGCGGCGGACGTTATGATGAGATGATCGGTAAATTTACAGGTCAGAATACATCTGCATGTGGATTTTCCATCGGATTTGAGAGAATCGTTATGCTGCTTCTGGAGAGAGGATATGAGATCCCGACAAGCGCAGCCAAGAAAGCATATCTGATCGAGAAAAACATGCCGGCAGACAAACTTCTTCCAATTCTGAAACAGGCAGAAGAAGAGCGTAAGAACGGCGTTCAGGTCAATATTTCTATCATGAAGAAAAACAAGAAATTCCAGAAGGAACAGATGACCGCAGAAGGATATACAGAATTTGTAGAATTCTTTAATAAATAATATAAATGCTTCAAAAGGAGAAAAATCATGGCTGAAAGTATGAAAGGTCTGCACAGGACATGCCGATGTGCAGAAGTAACAAACGATATGGTCGGCAGCAAAGTAACTCTGATGGGATGGGTTCAGAAGGCCCGCAACAAAGGGGGACTTGTCTTTGTTGATCTTCGTGACCGTTCCGGAATCATGCAGGTTATTTTTGAAAATGGCGGCATTGATGAAGAGGGATTCGAAAAAGCCGGCAAACTGAGAAGTGAGTTTGTGATCGCAGTTACAGGTACTGTTGAGAACCGTGGCGGCGCTGTAAATGAAAACCTTGCTACAGGTGCACTCGAACTTCGTGCAGAATCCTTAAGAATCCTGGCAGAGTCCGATGTTCCGCCTTTCCCGATCGAGGAAAACAGCAAGACAAAAGACGAGATCCGTCTGAAATACCGTTACCTTGACCTGAGAAGACCGGACCTTCAGAGAAATCTGATGATGAAGAGCAAAGTTATGATGCTCACCCGTAAATTCTTCACAGACGAAGGATTCCTTGAAGTTGAGACACCAATGCTTGGTAAGAGTACACCGGAAGGTGCAAGAGATTACCTTGTTCCGTCCAGAATCCATCCAGGTTCTTTCTACGGACTTCCACAGTCTCCGCAGCTTTACAAACAGCTTCTGATGTGCTCTGGATATGACCGTTATATCCAGATCGCACGCTGCTTCCGTGATGAGGACCTTCGTGCGGACCGTCAGCCGGAATTTACGCAGATCGATATGGAGCTTTCTTTCGTAGATGTTGATGATGTCATCGACGTAAATGAGAGATTCCTTGCATACCTGTTCAAAGAAGTTCTTAATGTAGATGTTAAACTTCCGATCCAGAGAATCACCTGGCAGGAAGCTATGGACCGTTTCGGTTCTGACAAGCCGGATATGCGTTTTGGAATGGAACTGCATGACGTAAGCGAAGTAGTTAAGGATTGCGGATTTGTAGTATTCAAGGGTGCTCTTGAGGCAGGCGGAAGTGTTCGTGGTATCAACGCAGAAGGCCAGGGCAGCATGCCGCGTAAGAAGATCGACAAACTCGTTGAGTTTGCAAAGACTTATGGTGCAAAAGGTCTTGCTTACATCGCGATCGCAGAAGACGGCACCCGCAAATCTTCTTTCGCCAAATTTATGACAGAAGAAGAGATGGATGCACTTGTTCAGGCTATGGAAGGTAAGCCGGGGGACCTGCTTCTCTTTGCAGCAGACAAGAACAAAGTTGTATACGATGTTCTCGGAGCTCTCCGTGTAGAACTTGCAAAACAGATGGATCTTCTTGATAAGAATGAATATCGTTTCGTATGGGTAACAGAGTTCCCGCTTCTTGAGTGGAACGAAGAAGAAAACCGTTACACAGCAATGCACCATCCATTCACCATGCTGATGGATGAAGATATCCCGCTGATCGAGAGCGGAGATCTTGGAAAGATCCGTGCAAAAGCATACGATATCGTACTGAATGGTAACGAGATCGGTGGTGGTAGTGTTCGAATCCACCAGAATGATATCCAGGAGAAGATGTTTGAGATGCTTGGCTTCACCAAAGAAGCTGCTTATGAACAGTTCGGATTCCTCCTGAATGCATTCAAATACGGAGTTCCGCCTCACGCTGGACTGGCTTACGGACTTGACCGTCTCGTAATGCTGATGGCAAAAGTTGACAGCATC
Source organism: Blautia sp. CAG:237 (assembly GCF_000436615.1). Lineage (NCBI taxonomy): Bacteria > Bacillati > Bacillota > Clostridia > Lachnospirales > Lachnospiraceae > Blautia > Blautia sp. CAG:237. The sequence continues at coordinate 41,381 of NZ_FR886723.1, read as the reverse complement.
CGTGACGTCATCGCTTTCCCGAAGGTAAAAGATGCTTCCTGCCTGATGACAGAATCGCCGAGCAGAGTAAGCGAGCAGCAGCTTGAAGAACTTGGACTTGAGACAGCTCCGGAAGAAGCTGAATAATTAATTATATACAAAAACTCCCGCCAGCCTGTGATATAAAGGTCTGGCAGGAGTTTTTTGATCTGGAGAAGGACGAAAGTTTATTCTTCGTAGGAACTGTCATCGGATGCAGTGTCATCTTCATAATTATCAGCATTTGCGTCATCATCCGAAAAATCGTAGCCGGAATCGAAATCTTCTTCATCGATATATTCGGAAGAATCAGACAGTGTTTCGTCAGATGGTTCGGAGTTACTTTCATCATTTGAAAGTTCGCTGTTTTCATCTGGGACAGGTGTGGTGCTGAGCGTTCCAAATATAGCATTTCCGATGGCTTCACTGTTTTCCAGGAGTTTCCAGGATGCACCGTCGTTGGTAAGATGAAAAGTAACAGAAGAAGTGACGGTATCTGTGTTTTCCTTAATGCTGTTAAGGAGAAGTTCCAGAGAATGCTCATATCTTTTGGAAGAACCATCAATGACGGCATCAACAGAGGAGAGATAAGTATCCCGGCTGCTCTGATAATCAGAAAGTATGGCTGCACTGTCAAAAGTTGTAATTTCTGTAGTTACGACAGCATTGTAACTTTGAATATTGCAACTGGTGATCTGATAATCAAGAGTTTTGTGAACCTGATCGACAAGAGCTGATGCAATGGAATTCTTGGCAGAATCTGAAGTGTTCAAAAGACTTTCCAGACCAAGATAATTTCCCATTTGTTTAGAATCCATGGTTTTGAGGGTATCTAAATAGACGGACAGTGTTTCTTCTGGAGACATGAGATCACTGTCGGACAGATAAGTCATAAGACCGCCGACAAGATCATTTTCCAGAGAATGGGTCCGTATGATCTCCCATTCCTGTTTGGAAGTACCTTTGTCTGTGAGCCTGATGGTACATTCCGTTTCCATAGTTTCATAGTGATTCTGCTTCAACAGATCATCAAGGATCAGATAACGGTCCTCCATGGAAGTTGTAGTTTCTTCGGTGTCTGCTGAATCAGAACTGGCTGCCTTGAGGATTGCTGCTTTGAGGGAAGCTTCGGCGTAATCGGAAGCTAAGGTCTGAGCATCTATGGTAGTCAGCTTTATCTTTGCTGTGGCTTCTTTTTTATCTTCGTCGACGTCAAGATCAAGAATTTGATAATCAAAATCCTGAAAGAAGAGAGAAAAAACTTCTTCTACTTCCTGGGAAAGAGAAGTTTCCGTCGTTGCGTCGGGGAACAGTTCTTTATAGGATACATATTTCTGGGCAGTATCGGAGTCCAGATTCTTGAGGAGATTCAGTTCGTTGCTGATCACTGTTTTTACATCGGTTTTATCGAGGTGGGAACAGCCGCCAAAACAGACAACTGCAAGGATAAAAACGAAAAGAGAGATCAGATTTTTGGCAATCTTCATAAGTATCTTTCCTTTCAAAAAAATATTCTTATACATTTTACCAAAAATCAGCTCAAAAGTCAAAAAAATGGATATTTTACTCTGTTTTTGGAAAGAAAACGTGAAAAAAATGTGAAAATCTTAATGATTTTGTGGAAGACTTTCTTTTTTGGAAACAATCTGCTATGATAGGTAAGATAAAAAAGTAGCTGTTACAGAATTGTAGCAGTAATCATGTAACATAAATTAAGAAACAAAAAACGACAGGAATATGTCAGAATGTCCGATGGCGAAGGGCTGTAAGGAGGAAACTTCATATTATGAAAAAAAGAATTCTGATCCTTTTGGGGATCCTGATAATAGGAGGAGGCGCAGCGGGAGTCTGCTGGAAAACAGGAGTGTTTGGACAGCAGGAAGTCAGCGGAGATGTTGTATATGTAACACTGATCAGTGAGATCAATGGAGATGCTGCAGGTGTATCCAACAGATATGCAGGCACGGTAGAACCGCAGGAAACGGTTGAGGTGGAACTGGAGAGTGGAAGATCTGTCAAGAAAGTCCAGGTCAAGACAGGAGACCAGGTCAAAAAAGGACAGCTTTTGTTTGAATATGATCTCAGCAGTATTCAGGACAGCCTGGAGGAAGCGCAGCTGGAACTGGACCGTCTCAAGAATGAGGAGTCCAGCCTGAATGATCAGATTGCTACTCTCGAGAAAGAAAAGAAACAGGCATCTCAGGACAATCAGCTGTCTTATACAATTGAAATTGAGACAAACAAAATGAATCTCAAAAAAAATGAATATAATCAGAAAAGCAAGCAGGCAGAAATTGATAAACTGCAGAGCGCAACAGGTAATACTGAGGTGAGAAGTTCGATTGATGGTGTAATTCAGAAGATTGACACATCTAAATTATCAACAGATGATGGAGACAGTCTGGATGACAGTGCTGACGATATGTCTTCTTATTCTGATACAGGAAGTGGAAGCAGCAATGCATTTATTACGATTCTGAGTACTGGTTCGTACAGAGTCAAAGGAACTGTAAATGAACTGAATATCCAGAACATTGTAGAAGGAGAACCGGTAATTGTCCGGTCTCGTGTGGACAGCAGTCAGATCTGGCATGGGACCATGGGTACTATTGATAAGGACAGTGCAACTACCAACAGTAACAGCAACAGCTTCGGTATGATGGATGCAAGTGGAGATTCCCAGACTTCTTCAAGTACCTATCCATTTTATGTGAATCTTGATTCTTCTGACGGTCTCATGCTTGGACAGCATGTTTACATAGAAAATGACGAAGGACAGGAAGATCAGAAAGCAGGCCTGTGGCTGAGTGAAGTGTATATTTCAGATACAGATACTGACCAGCCGTATGTCTGGGCAATGGGTAAGGACAAGAAACTTGAGAAGCGCAGCGTGATTCTTGGACAGTATGATGAAGAACTGGGAGAATATGAGATCGCAGACGGACTTACGAAGGATGATTATATTGCTTACCCGGCAGAAAATCTCAAAGAGGGAATGGCAACGACCAAAAACAGAGAAGAAGCTGTTGAGTCAGATAATGTAGATATGGAGCCTGTTTCTGATATGAGTTCTGATGAACTTCCGGCAGATGATAATATGGATAGCATTGACTACGGGTATGACGGAACAGACGACACCATGATAAGTGATTACGATACGGGTGATATGACCGATGGTGATCTCCCGGACGAAGATCTGGTCCCGATACAGGATGATACGGAGGCAGAGTAATGATCTTGGAATTAAAAGGAATCTATAAGGATTACCAGCAGGGCAAAATGAGCGTTCCGGTACTGAAAGATATCAACTTTTCCATGGAAGAGGGAGAATATGTGGCAATCATGGGACCGTCCGGTTCAGGCAAGACAACACTTATGAATATCATAGGATGTCTTGACAAACCGACAAAGGGAGAATTTTTTCTGGATGGTCAGGAGATTGGAACCTGTTCCGAAAATGACATGTCAGATATCCGTCTGAACAAGATCGGTTTTGTTTTTCAGAGTTTTCATCTTCTTCCGCGGCAGTCAGCAGCAGCAAATGTGGAACTTCCGCTTAACTATGCCAAAGTTTCAAAGAAAGAACGCAGACAGAGAGCCCTCAAAGCACTGGATCGTGTAGGACTTGCTGATCGAGTTGACTTTAAGCCGAACCAGCTTTCCGGAGGACAGATGCAGAGAGTGGCGATCGCCAGGGCAATCGTAAACAGTCCGAAACTGCTTCTTGCAGATGAACCCACAGGAGCACTGGACAGTAAGTCCGGAGCACAGGTCATGGAGCTTTTTCAGAAGTTAAATGATGAGGGGGTAACAGTCCTGATGATCACGCATGATCCGGAAATCGCAGCACATGCGAAACGTGTAGTAACGATCCGTGACGGTGAACTCAGGGAAAAAGAGGTGAATTCATGAAGAAAAAAATCATCATAGGAGTTCTGATCGCTGCATTGATAGCGGGCGGTACTGCCGGTGGTGCAGTTTATTACAGAAAATCACATCAGAGTGAAGTGTCAGTTGTAAGTGTGGACAGCCTGGCGAGTCAGTATTATACGGATGATACCAGCCTGGAGGGAAATATCGCTACAAGTGCAGTTCAAAGTATTACCATAGACAAAGACATGATCGTTCAGGATGTTTATGTATCAAAAGGCGATACAGTAAAAAAAGGAGACAAACTGGTTTCTTTTGATATGACACTGGTGCAGATGGAACTCAAGATCGCGAAACTGAAGCAGGAACAGCAGGAACAAAATCTGGCAAAGGCACAGAAACGACTTGCGAGTCTTCAGAATGGAGGTCCTGTTGAGGAAAGCGATGCAGGCAGTGATTCTCTGAATGCAGACCAGCCATCGGACACAGATACAAGCAGCACCGGAGATGAGCTGGCTTCGGCTGGAAGTTCCCTGAACGGAGTTTATCTGGCAGCAGTAATGAATCCAATTCTGGCGGCAGCCATGCTGGAAAGCACAGCTTCGACCGAGGATTTTACGGATACGCAGCAGGAAGCTTCCTCTGAGGAAGCAGATACGAGCGCAGATGTGGATTTTGGTTCTGATGATACAGGGGAAGATGATACGGAACCTACGCCGATTCCTGAACAAACAGAAACACCGGAAGAGACACCGATACCAACACCAACGGAAACACCGGGAGCAGATCAGCCGCAGGACGATTTTGTGGATGATGTAAAAATTGTGGATATAGCACCAGGTGAGAATAAAGATAAACTGATGGATGGAGAATCACAGTTTGTGAAGATCCTGAATGATGAAACAGAACCTATTACCGGAACTGGTACGAAGGATGATCCGTTTGTGTTCCTGTGTGACTCGTCCGAAGGATATGTAGTTGCAAAAGGTTCTTTCCTTAACAAAATGGCACAGTTTAACAGTGACGGTACAAGGGATGCGGGAAAGACAGGATACTGGTATCAGCTGGAATTTCATCAGAATAATCAGGTGACAGATTATCAGGACAGAAAGTCATCCTGTATTGGGTATTATCTCATTGATGGAAATCTTCTTGACAAACGTGTAGATAATGATTCGGAAATTGAATATACACTGGATGGTGCAAGTCAGTATGAGGATGAATTACCAGATGATGGTGGAGATTATGATAATGCGGATGATTCAGGAAACGCTTCAATTACCAGAGATGAAGCAATCAAAATCCAGAAATCAAGAATTCAGAGTCTGAGTCTGGATATTCGGGAAAGCAAACTGAATATCAGTAAACTGGAAAAGAAGGTTCAGAAAGAAACGATTTACAGCAGACTGGATGGAACTGTGGCAAAGGTTGGAGATTCCACAACTTCATCTTCTGATGGAAGCACTTTTATGACAGTTAAGAGCAAAGAAGGATACTATGTTAAAGGAACGGTAAGTGAACTGATGCTGGATCAGATAAAGGAAGGCACAGAATTGAAATGTTCCACTTCAAATGGTGACTTTAATGCAAAGGTGGCATACGTGTCCGAGTATCCTGTTTCGGGCGATTCTTCCTATTATGGAAGTGGGAATCCGAATGCTTCTTACTACGAATATACAGCTACTATAGAGGACAGTTCCGTTAAAGTATCAGATGACGACTGGCTTACGGTTATGCTGGCAGGAAATGTGGTCAGCAATGGAATTGTTCTGGACAGAGCATTTGTCCGCACTGAAAATGGAGTCAGCTATGTCTACAAGGATGATAATGGTGTGCTGAAAAAACAGATTCTGAAAGTGGGAGGCAATGTAAACAGTGGATACAGTGTTCTCGTAACAGGAGGAATCACCAGAGAAGACAAAATTGCTTTTCCTTATGGCGATGATGTTGCAGATGGTGTCAAAACAAAAGAAGTTTCAGCAGACGAAATGTATGGCTACTAGGAAGGTGGGAATTTATGCTTGAAAATATCAGAATATCCATTCAGGGAATCTGGTCTCACAAAATGCGATCCTTTCTGACAATGCTTGGTATCATTATCGGTATTGCCTCCATTATTGCAATCGTTTCAACTTTGAAGGGAACAAATGAACAGATCAAGGAAGACCTGATCGGTGCGGGTAATAACACGGTTTCCATTACGCTTAATTATGGAGACAGTGCTTATGACCAGGATTACGGAATGAGTGATGGGAAAGCTGCACCGCTTCTTTCAGATGAACAGAAAGAAGAAGTACGGAAACTGGATCATGTAGAGAATGCGACATTTTTTTACAGTCGTTCTTATGCGAGCAACGTTTATTATCAGAATGTCAGTTTCCAGGGCGGAAGCATTTATGGAATAGACATGGAGTATCTGGAAACTCGCGGGTATATGGTCAGAGCGGGTAGAGGTTTTGTACAGAAAGATCTCAATGAGATGAGAAAGGTCGTTCTTGTGGATGATAATGCAGCAGAGAATCTGTTTGCAGGAGAGAACCCGGTAGGTAAGACGATTGAGATTGGATCAGAACCGTTTACCGTTGTCGGGGTTGTTCAGCAGAGTGACGACTATCTTCCGAACATCAAGACGATTGACGAGTTCAATGAATATTATCAGACCATCATGGGAACAGTTATGATCCCGGAAACCACCTGGCCGACAGCTTTTCAGTTTGACGAGCCGCAGAATGCAGTGATCCGTGCGGATTCTACAGACAATATGAGTTCTGCCGGAAATGCAGCAGCGGAAGTTATGAATCAGGGAATTGATACAAATTCTTCCAAGTTCAAATACAAGGCTGACGATGTGATGCAGCAGGTAAGAAATATGCAGAAACTCAGCGAAAGCACCAATACACAGCTGATCTGGATCGCAAGTATTTCTCTGCTGGTAGGAGGTATCGGTGTTATGAACATCATGCTGGTATCTGTCACAGAGCGAACGAGTGAGATCGGTCTAAAGAAAGCGATCGGAGCAAGAAAAAAGGTCATTCTTTTCCAGTTTCTGACAGAAGCGGCCATGCTGACAAGTATTGGCGGTATCATTGGAGTTATTGTCGGAATTGTCCTGTCGAAAGTGGTCTCCAAGCTTTCGGGAGCACCGACGGCGATCAGTATTCCGGCGATCATCGGATCAGTAATATTTTCCATGCTGATCGGAGTTATCTTTGGACTGCTCCCATCTGTTAAGGCAGCAGACCTGAACCCGATCGATGCACTGCGAAGTGAATAAGTCAAAAATCTGTTACTGTGAAACATCTCACCCGGTATCTCAATTAAAAATATAAAAGCCGGATATTTTTTACATTTTATATAAAAAAACCTCTATGGTTCCCGGGAACCATAGAGGTTTTTTTATATAAAATGTAAAAAATATCCGGCTTTTATATTTTTAATTGAGATACCGGGTGAGATGTGCTAAACTATAAACAGTATGCAATGATTCAATAAGGATATGAGTATTGTTATCTGAAAACAGAAAAACACATGAGGAGATACAGTATGGGAAAAATTGCGATTGTAACAGACAGTAACAGTGGCATTACACAGGATGAAGGACGAGAGCTTGGAATTTCTGTCCTCCCGATGCCTTTTTATATTAATGATGTTATGTATCTTGAGGGGATCACACTTTCTCAGGAAGAATTTTATGAGAAGCTCAAGAACGATGAAGCAATCTCTACTTCACAGCCAGGCCCGGCAGAAGTCTGCGGACTGTGGGACAATCTTCTGGAGGAGTATGATGAGGTTGTGCACATTCCGATGTCCAGCGGATTAAGTGCAGCATGCGATACTGCAACAGCACTTTCCAGAGAATATGGCGGCAAAGTACAGGTTGTCAACAACCAGAGGATTTCCGTAACACAGCGTCAGTCCGTTCTGGATGCACTGGCACTGCGTGATGTAGGCAAGACAGCCGCAGAGATCAAAGAAGTTCTCGAAGCGGAAAAAATGGAATCCAGCATCTACATCACACTGGAAACACTGAAATATCTCAAAAAAGGCGGCAGGATCACTCCGGCAGCAGCAGCGATCGGAACTGTTCTCAACCTGAAACCGGTTCTTCAGATCCAGGGAGAGAAATTGGATGCCTATGCCAAGGTAAGAGGTAAGAAACAGGCAAAGAAAGTCATGCTCAAAGCAATGAGAGAAGACTGGGACAGCCGTTTTAAGGAATATGCAGAAGCAGGAGAAATGTGCCTCCAGATGGCATATACAGGAAACAAAGAAGAAGCAGAGGAATTCAAGAATGAAGTTCAGGCAGCATTCCCGGGTCTGGACATCCATATGGATCCGCTTTCTTTAAGTGTAGCCTGCCACATCGGACACGGAGCACTCGCCGTAGCCTGCTCCAAAAAAGTAACTGTAAAATAAGGAGATATGATAATGAAAAAACTTATGGAATTAATGGCAGAGGAACTTGCTTCTGCTTTTGAAAAAGCCGGATATGATCCGTCATACGGCAAAGTAACCGTTTCCAACCGTCCTGACTTATGTGAATATCAGTGCAACGGAGCAATGGCAGGAGCCAAAGCTTACAAGAAAGCACCGTTCATGATCGCAGATGATGTAGTTGTATATCTCAAGGACAGCAAGATCTTTTCTATGGCAGAGGTTGTAAAACCAGGTTTTATCAACCTCAGAGTCAGAGAAGAATTCCTTGCAGACTACCTTAAGGAAATGGAAGCAGACCCGAAATACTCTGTCAGGACTGCAGAGACACCAAAGACCATCATCATCGACTACGGCGGACCGAACGTAGCAAAACCGCTCCACGTAGGACATCTTCGTTCCGCGATCATCGGAGAGAGTATCAAACGTATCGGCAGATATGTAGGACACAAGGTGATCGGTGACGTACATCTCGGTGACTGGGGACTCCAGATGGGACTTATCATCACAGAACTCAAACACCGCAAACCGGAGCTTGTTTACTTTGACGACAGCTATCAGGGAGAATACCCGCAGGAAGCACCGTTCACCATCAGCGAACTGGAAGAGATCTATCCATGTGCAAGCGGTAAATCCAAAGTAGATGAGGAATACCGTAACGAGGCACTTGAGGCAACACATCAGTTACAGCAGGGCAAACCAGGCTACATGGCTCTCTGGAACCACATCATGCAGGTTTCCGTAACTGACCTCAAGAGAAACTACAGCAATTTAAATGTATCCTTCGACCTCTGGAAAAAGGAATCCGACGCACAGCCATACATCCCGGATATGGTCCAGATGATGAAAGACCAGGGCTTCGCATACGAAGATCAGGGAGCACTCGTTGTAGATGTCAAAGAAGACACAGACACCAAAGAAATCCCGCCATGCATGCTTCTCAAATCCGACGGAGCATCCCTTTATACAACAACAGACCTTGCAACGATCGTAGAACGAGTAAAACTCTTCGATCCGGATGAGATCCTCTACGTCGTAGACAAACGCCAGGAACTCCACTTCATCCAGGTATTCCGCTGCGCAAGAAAGACCGGTCTCGTAAAACCAGAGACAGAACTTTCCTTCCTTGGCTTCGGTACCATGAACGGAAAAGACGGCAAACCATTCAAGACAAGAGACGGCGGCGTTATGCGTCTTGAAAACCTGATCGCAGACATCGACGAAGAAATGTTCCACAAGATTGTCGAAAACAGAAGCGTCAAAGACCAGGATGCGCAGGAAACAGCCAAAGTAGTAGGCCTCTCCGCAATCAAATACGGTGACCTCTCCAACCAGGCAACCAAAGACTACGTCTTCGACATCGACCGCTTCACCTCCTTCGAAGGAAACACAGGTCCGTACATCCTCTACACAATTGTACGAATCAAATCCATCCTGAACCGTTACAAAGAAGAAGGCGGAAACCTCGAATCCGGAGAACTCCTCCCGGCAGTAAACACCAGCCAGAAAAACCTCATGCTGGAACTGACCAAATTCGGAAGCACCATCGAAAACGCCTTCGAAGAAAAAGCACCACACAAAATCTGCGCTTACATCTACGAAGTCTCCAACGCCTTCAACAGCTTCTACCACGAGACCAAGATCCTGAGCGAAGAAAACCAGGGCCAGAAAGAATCCTTCCTCAAACTCCTGAGCCTCACCAAAAACATCCTCGAAACCAGCATCGACCTCCTGGGCTTCTCAGCCCCAGACCGCATGTAAAGTTTCCGTCCCTCACCTTTCCCCTTTTGTTCACACAAAGCGTGGTCGAAAAAGGGGGAGCCCGAGGGGGAAAAAACGGCCTTCGCAACTTCGAGTGCGTTCCCCCTCGGAGGTTTTGGGGTTAAAGAATAGAGAGCAGAAAGGAGAATAGTTATAGATTTAACAGGCAAAATCCTAAAAAACCGCTACTGCATCATATCCAAGATAGGAGAGGGCGGGGAGGGAACCACTTACCTCTCCCGCGATATGGACCTGGGCACCTTCTGGACCATCAAACAACTCCCCATCTCAAAGAAAACCGAAGCAAAACTTCTAAAACATCTCAACCACCCATCCCTCCCAAGAATGACAGACTACACCGAACAAGACGATTCCTGCTACCTCGTCATGGAATACATCAAAGGCAAATCCCTTGAATCCCATCTAAAAGAATCTTATCAATTTTCTTTTGACCAAATCTTAACGATCACCCATACAATTCTTCAAATTTTTCAATACCTGCATTCACAAAAACCCCCCATTTATTATGGCGACTTAAAACCAGACAACTTAATCTTAGATGAAAATGGAAAAATCTACCTCATAGATTTTGGAAGCGCCCTGTGCAGTTACAAAACTGCAAGAAAAACGATAAAGGGAACAAAAGGCTACGCCGCCCCGGAACAATACGAAGGCATCCTGACCGCACCCAGCGATTTCTACGCCCTCGGCAAAACACTGCAAAAACTTTGCGGAAAAAAGAAATACCACTATTATATCCGCTCCCCGCAATTCGCAAAATTCATTCACAAATGCTGCCGCCAGGACCCGGACAAACGCTGGCAGAATGCAGAAGAAGCAGAAAAATATCTTGCAAAGATCAATTGGAAACCATTCTCCCTGAAATCCGTCCTGGTTCCGGTCTGTGCTGCACTCCTCACCCTCCTGGCAGTTATCCACGGCGCAGAACAGCAGCCGGTACTTCCAGAATTCCAGAACGCACTGGCAGCCGTGACAGCCAGATTTTATAGCATGGAATATCAAAGCAGCGATAAAAAATCCAGAGAACTTTTCTGCCTGGATACGGAACACAGATTACAGCAGATGCTCAAACTCTACAGAAAAAGTGAAGAGCAGATCCGCCTCCTGGAATTACTGGCGTGGAACGGAGAACTGTTTGGCAAAGCAAACAAAGCAGAGTTTTATTACAGACAGCTGATCACATACGAACCGGAATACGGAGCAGGCTATCTGGAGTTTGGAAACTTTCTCAACAGACAGGGGCGATATGAACAGAGTATGGAGGTATACAGAGAATGGGAAAAACAGACATCAGAAAAGAAAACAGACAACAGTCGGATAACGCAGAATCAGATAGAAGCATGGAAAAAAGAAGCATCCTCAAAATAAAAAAGAACTTTCTGGCAGGAGTTTCGCTGTTGATATTTTTACTGCTCGCAGTAAAGGTTGTCCAGGCAATCGAACTGGGCGGCTTTGATGTTGATATGGGAACAGGAAGTTTCGAGGATGATTCCAGTTGGGATCAGGAAGAAACCACAGGCGGGACGACATCGTCCGACAATGATAATTATGACAGTAACAACAATTGGAGCAGCACAGAAGATTCCTGGAATACAGGAGACGATTCCTCTGGCGCAGGTGCAGGAAGTTACACGACAGGAAACACCAATACCGCACAGCCAGAAACAGACTGGAACGATTTTTTCTCAGCAGACTCGTATGAAGATGGAACTTCAAACAACAACACCGTGTCTCAAAATAACAGCTCAGAAACCGCCAGGGCCGCAGACCATCAGAACAGTAATGATACCCTTTACAATATTGAAAATACAGAACAACAGATCGCAGACATATCTCCAACACCAATTCCTTCCCCCACACCAACAATGACACCAATCCCATCCATCAGTCCCACTCCAACCCCGGTCTCAGAAATCCAGAAAAATATCCTGACAGTTCCACAAAAAGAAGAAGAGCTTACCGAAGAAGAATGCCGCCAGAAAATGCAGCTCATTTACTGCAGAAAAGAGATCCGGAATGCAGCAGAGGCAGAAATCATCCCGGATCGATCACGTGTGATCGCAGTTGTCTCGATCCGGATAAATGGAAAAGAAGCAGACTGGCACTGGAGGAGCAGCAGGATCCTGCTGAAACTGAACCCACAGGAAATGCAGACAGAAATCGAGACAGCCATAATGTGCAGGAAAGAATTGTCGTGGACGGAAGCAAAAAAGAATGCTATACTAACGTATAATATTTTTTGACAATGGAGGAAATTTATGTATAAAGCAATTTTTTTTGATCTGGATGGAACACTGACAGAGTCTGGCGAGGGAATCACCAAATCCGTTCAGTATGCACTGGAAAAGATCGGAAAACCAGAAGAAGACCTGGAGAAACTGAAAGTCTTTGTCGGACCGCCGCTCATGGAACAGTTCATGAAATACGCCGGTGTGGACGAGGCTACTGGACGCAAGGCAGTAGAATTTTACAGAGAACGATATGAAGTAAAGGGAATTTACGAGAATCATCCATATGAGGGTGTGGAGGAGATGCTTCAGGAACTGAAACGCAAAGGTTACATTCTGGCAGTCGCTTCCTCAAAACCAGAGTACTATGTAACGCAGATCCTTGATTATTTCAAGCTGAGTTCTTATTTTGATGTGGTTGTAGGAAGTGAAATGAACGGTGCCAGAACAAGCAAATCAGAGGTGATCGAGGAAGCATTGAAACGCATCAACATGAGCGATAAACGAAACGAAGTTCTCATGGTAGGTGACAAAGAGCACGATGTTCTTGGCGCGCGTGCGGCAGGACTTGACTGTGTGGCAGTTGCATATGGTTATGGAACACAGGAAGAACTGACAGAGGCGAATCCTCTCAAGATCGTTGATTCTGTCGATGAACTGCTTCATTTTTTCGACTGAGCCCTCGGCGTAAACAAAGCCGCATCCGCCGGATATGGAGAGTTCTTTATCCATGCGGAATCCATTTCTTGATCTCACAGATCATAGGGTATGCAGGAATCTGGCTTGCGATGCAGCTTTTGGGCGAAGGGGGAACGGAGGCTTATTATAATAATGCGATCCTGCTCACAGGGCTTACCGGACTTATCACTATGATTCCCTGTCTGTACTTTTACAAGAAGGACCGTCGGGCGAGAATAGCTGGCGGGCTGGTAACAGGACAGAAACCGAATCGGTTAAGCATTGGCGAATGCGGACTGATCCTGGTCATGGGAGCTGGTTTTGCGCAGTTTGCAAATATGTTCGTCAATATGATAGGTTCCTTTCTCAATACAGAGGAATATCAGGAGACGATGAGCCAGTTGACGGATGGCAAGAGCATGTTTTTCCTGATCGTGTGCATGGGAATCATAGCACCACTTGCGGAGGAGATCGTGTTCCGCTGGCTGATCTATCTGAGACTCCGGGATTATATGCGCTCCGGTGAGGCGATCGTGATCTCCGGTCTGTTCTTTGGCATTTATCATGGAAATCTGGTGCAGGGTGTCTATGCAAGTATACTCGGATGTCTTTTCGCGTATTTTCTTGAACAGACAGGCAGCCTGTGGACAAGTGTCCTGCTCCACATGGGTGCCAATATATGGTCGCTGGTCCTTCCTGAACTGGCGGCATGGCTGCTTGATAGATATCCGATGGGAATTGCCGTGATGCTGGTTCTGCTTCTGACTGGAATGTGCGCCGGGATCAGCTATTTCCGAAACCGTACGGATACAGAACAGCGAAGGATCATATAAGAAAAAGAAACTTCTGGAATGAGATTTTATTCCGGGAGTTTTTTTATTGCCCGAACGGCTCAAACCGGCTTTGTGGAAATTTTAGATTTGAAAGTATTGTCTGAAAGGCATGGATATGCTAGAATGAGCGTATTAAAACAATTAGTACACTATATACACATAGAAAATGCAGGAAAGGAGGACCTATGATCGTTTTAGACTATCAGGACAGGCGGCCGTTGTACGAACAGGTAACAGAGAAATTCCGGACGCTGATCTATCAGGGCGCACTGCCGGCTGATTCCAGACTTCCATCTGTACGGCAGCTGGCAATAGAACTGTCGGTCAACCCAAACACGATCCAGAGAGCGTATATGACGCTGGAGCAGGAAGGACTGATCTACCCGGTGAAAGGCAAGGGGAATTTCGTGGCAGACACACAGAAGATACAGGAAAAATACAAAGAAGATTTTCGCAGCGAATTTCTCGAACTGGTAAAGCGAGGCTGTCGAAGTGGATTTGAAGAAAAGGAACTGCTCACATTAGTACAGAGAGGGTACAAGGAGGAACAGAAATGATAGAGATCAGAGAGTGCAGCAAGGCATTTGGAGCACTTCAGGCGGTCAATAACGTTTCCATGGATATTGGAGAGAGGGAAGTGTTCGGACTGGTTGGAAGCAATGGAGCAGGAAAAAGTACCCTGCTTCGAATGGTAGCAGGAATCCTGAAGCCAGATAAAGGCAGCATCACCGTTGACGATATGGAAGTCTATGACAATGAAACTGCGAAAGAGCTGTTTTTTTACATATCTGATGACTGCTATTTTCCGACAAATTTTACACCGGCAGATATGGCGGCTTTTTACAGGCTTCATTATCCGAAGTTTGAGATCCAGCGTTTTTCCAAACTGATGCGGCAGTTCCGGCTTGATGAGAAACAGCGGATCAGCAGTTTTTCGAAAGGAATGAAGAAGCTGCTCATGGTACTTCTGGGAATCAGTGCAGGAACGAAATATCTTCTCTGCGATGAAACTTTTGACGGACTGGATCCGGTGGTGCGGCAGGGTGTCAAGAGCCTTTTTGCAGCAGAGATCCTGAGCCGGGAATTCACACCGGTCCTCGCATCACATAACTTGAGGGAACTCGAGGATATCTGTGACCATGTGGGTCTTTTGCATAAGGGCGGCATGATCCTCAGTAAAGATCTGGAAGACATGAAATTCCATATCCACAAGATCCAGTGTGTATTACAGGATAAGAAACTGGAAGACGCACTCAGGAAAGAACTGGATGTCCTCAAAATCGATCATCAGGGATCCCTCACGCTTATCACTGCAAGGGGGACAAGGACAGAGATCATGCACAGGATCCAGGAAAAAAATCCACTGTTCTGCGAGGTACTTCCACTGAGTCTGGAAGAAATTTTTATCAGTGAAACGGAGGTGGCTGGTTATGAGATCCAGAATCTTTTCTTCTAAATATATCAAAACGGTATCCAAAGGACAGGCATGGATACCGGCGTTTCTGACACTTGGATTTATCCTGGCATTTCCGGTGATAGGACTGGAGAAACTGGGATCCTGGAGAAATCTGGGATATACGCAGGATCAGATCACACTTTTGTATTATCGTTTGTGGAAGGATGGATTTGTCCTGACAGGAATGGCTGTTGCGATGGCGGCAGGATTTATGAATGCAGTAAATGGATTCCTGTATCTGTATTCCAGAAAGAAAACGAATTTTTATCACACTCTTCCAATGAAACGGTCAGAACTTTTTGCAGAAAAGGCAGTAATGGGACTGATCTACTATCTGGTGTCATATATCGTTATAGAATTTCTGACAGTCTGTGTTGGGGCAGCGAGGGGGCTTTTCAGCCTGGAACTTATGGGAATGGCAGTAAAAATGCTGTGCCTTCACCTGCTCGTTTATCTGATGATCTACTTCAGCGTTGTACTGGTCTTATGTATAACGGGAAATATGCTGATGGGAATCCTGACTTTGGGTGGAATATATCTGTACGGGATCGCACTGGAACTTGTCCTGGCGGCATGCGGACTTACTTTTCTGGATACTTTTATAGATAAGAGATATGGGATCATGGCATTTCTTTTGAAGGATGCTTCGCCTGCGGCATTTGCGTTCAGTCTGGCAGATGCCTACTCAGCCGGACACGCGGCGAAATATCTTGTGGCACTTGTGATCCTTATCGTTGTACTGGCAGTTCTTTCCTGGATCGCCTATGAAAAAAGACCTTCTGAGGCAGCAGGAAGATCCATGGTATACAGATGGGTAGCAGTACTGGTGAAATTTATGGTCGTGATCCCGACAGGACTGGCAGTGGGCTGGATCTTTTATCCGCAGGCAGATGGAAGGACAAAACTGATCTGGTGGGTGTTCGGCCTGATCCTGGGAACGGTACTTTCACATGGTATGATAGAAATTATCTACCATATGAGCTTCCAGAAATTTTTTGCAAAAAAAATGCAGCTTGTACTGGCAGGAGTGCTTGTGTTCGGATGTGCGATGATCTATCAGAAAGACCTTCTTCATTTTGACAGCTATCTTCCGAAACAGGAGGAGCTTGCATCTGTGAATATCAGTAACGGATATGATCAGGATTATTATGCTCATATAGAGAAAGCAGCAGATGGAGAATTTTATGATCTGACAGATAATTATAACTGGTACGATCCGGCAAATGCTCTGACAGGGGCAGACGGGATCGGAGACGAGACATACGAGGCTCTTGAAAATATCGTGAAAGACAGCCTGAATGTTGATAAAGCAAAAAAGAGATCTTATTTTATCTCTGTGAAATATACATTGAAATCCGGGCGTGTTGTATGCAGAGGTTACTGGGCTGATGTGAAGAATCTGAGAACTCTCATGAAAGGATTGTACGCAGAAGAAAATCTCAAAGAGAAAAAATACGAATTTCTGGATCTGGATGAAAAATATCTGACGACCATAGGAATGACAGATGCATGTGGAATGGGGTACAGTATCTTCCAGAATGATGACAGACAGAAACAGGAACTTCTCGATGCACTGAAAAAAGACATCGAGTCCGCATCAGCAGAAGATATGATGGAAGAAATAATAATCCAGCTTGACTTTAATTATGCACTTCCGGTCAGAAGTAATATCAACAGTCTTGTGCCGGGCAAGAACAATGAAGAAGTTACGTATGTGGACTGGAACCTTGGAGTTCCACCTTCTTTCAAAAATACACTTGCAATTCTTAAGAAAACAGGATATCCTCTGACAATAGAAGAACTGGATATCAACAAGATCTCACTGACTTATTATGAAGAGGAAAACATTTCCGAACAGGAAGAGTTTTTTTATACGAAACCAGAGGAAATAAAAGCAATCCAGAATGCACTGGTCCTGGAACGGAATGCATATGCGGGCGGTGATACGGAGACAGTTTCCAATGTAGCTGTTGCCGTTTACATGGAACAGGGGGAGATGATGAATTCCCTGTTTCTAAAGAGAGCAGATGTACCAGATTTCGTACTGGACAAAATGCAGGAACTTGGAATCAGCCCGGAGTTTTCTGATAACAGTGACGATGACGGAGATACAATGACAACCTACCAGAAGACCATAAACAGTTCGGGCAGGTGGCTCGCCTGGTTTGGAAAGTGAGACAGAATGAGGAGTGATTATGGCAAAAGCAGTAAGACTGGATAAATTTCTTGCGGATGCAGGGAAGGGAACCAGAAGTGAAGTAAAGAAATTTATACAGAAAGGTCAGGTTCAGGTCAACGGAACACCGGCGAAGAAACCGGAGCTTAAAGTCGATCAGGACAAAGACGTAGTCGTGCTTGCAGGTGAGACGGTTGGTGCGGCACCGGAGTTTGTCTATTATCTTCTGAATAAGCCGGCGGGCTGCGTCAGTGCAACAGAAGACAGAAACGACAGAACTGTCATGGAATATGTACCATCTGACAGGAAGGGACTTTTTCCGGTAGGCCGTCTTGACAAAGATACAGAAGGACTTCTCCTGATCACCGACGACGGAATGCTGGCGCACGAACTGCTTGCCCCGGGAAAACATGTGGACAAGACCTATTTTGTCAGAGTAGAGGGGAATGTGACACCGGAAGCAGTCGCGAAACTTGAAGAAGGCGTGGATATCGGAGAAGCGAAACTGACCATGCCGGCAAAAGCAGAAATCGTAGGCGGAAGCTTTGAAGAGACAGACGGATCTTTCGGACAGACAGCACGTGTCCGCAGAGAAAATCTCCCGGAAGTCTACACAGAACTCCATCTGACGATCCACGAGGGCAAATTCCACCAGGTCAAACGGATGATGGAAGCAGTCGGAACACCGGTCATCTACCTCAAAAGGATCTCCATGGGAACTCTCACCCTCCCGGATGATCTCAAAAAAGGCGAATGCCGTCCGCTGACAGAGAAAGAAGTAACAGAACTGAAAGAAAGCGTAAAATGTTAAAGAATCAGTAAAATTCATAAGAAAAAGTGCGAAAACCCTCTTTACACGGAGGGTTTTCTTATGCTATACTCTAGAAGTTGCAATGTGCGTAAAGACGCACAAATAAAAAGTCACGTACAGAGATTCCGATGGATGGTGCCCTTACGGTGTGAGGTTGGGTCCGGATAGAAAGTGATCTGTGCGGAAGAATTTAACCAAAAAGGAGAAAAATCATGAGCGTTATTTCAATGAAACAGCTTTTGGAAGCAGGTGTTCATTTCGGACATCAGACAAGAAGATGGAACCCTAAAATGGCTCCGTACATCTACACAGAAAGAAATGGTATCTATATCATCGACCTTCAGCAGTCTGTAGGTATGGTTGACGATGCTTACAATGCAGTAGCTGATATCGTAGCTAACGGCGGAAACATCCTTTTCGTTGGTACTAAGAAACAGGCTCAGGACGCTATCAGAGTTGAAGCAGAGCGTTGCGGACAGTACTATGTAAACGAGAGATGGCTTGGTGGTATGCTTACAAACTTCAAGACAATCCAGAGCCGTATCGCAAGACTGAAACAGATCGAAGCTATGGAAGCTGACGGAACTTTCGAAGTACTTCCAAAGAAAGAAGTTATTGAATTAAGAAAAGAACTTGCTAAACTGCAGAAGAACCTTGGCGGTATCAAAGAGATGAAACGTCTCCCAGATGCAATTTTCATCGTTGACCCTAAGAAAGAGAGAATCTGCGTTCAGGAAGCTCATACATTAGGTATTCCGCTTATCGGTATCTGCGATACTAACTGTGATCCGGAAGAACTTGACTATGTAA
>NZ_FR886723.1:338-22230 GCF_000436615.1 Blautia sp. CAG:237 | reverse complement strand
ATGCTATCCGTGCCGTAAAACTGATCGTTTCCAAAATGGCAGACGCTGTTATCGAAGCAAATCAGGGAACAACAGAAGCTGAAGAAGCAGAAGTTGAGGAAGCTACAGAGGAATAATTAATTTAATAATTCCAGGAGGAAAATACAATGGCTATTACAGCAGCTCAGGTAAAAGAATTAAGAGAAATGACTGGCGCCGGAATGATGGATTGTAAGAAAGCTCTTACAGCTACAGAAGGTGACATGGATAAAGCAGTAGAATTCCTGCGTGAAAAAGGTCTTGCTACAGCTCAGAAGAAAGCAAGCCGTGTTGCAGCAGAAGGTCTTTGCAAGACTCTCGTTGCTGATGATGCTAAGAGCGCAGTTGTTGTAGAAGTTAACTCTGAGACAGACTTCGTTGCTAAGAACGAGAAATTCCAGAGCTATGTTGCAGATGTTGCAGCACAGGCACTTACTACTTCCGCAGCAGATATCGATGCTTTCCTTGCAGAAGCATGGGCACTTGACACAACCAAGACTGTAAAAGAAGCTCTTGCAGCTCAGGTTGCAGTTATCGGTGAGAACATGAACATCAGAAGATTCGCTCAGGTGAAAGAAGAGAACGGTTTCGTTGCTTCCTACACACATATGGGCGGAAAGATCGGCGTTCTTGTAGACGTTGAGACAGATATTGTTAACGATGCAGTTAAAGAAATGGCAAGAAACGTAGCAATGCAGATCGCAGCTCTGAAACCGCAGTACACATGCGACAGCGAAGTAAGTGCTGAGTACATCGAGCATGAGAAAGAGATCCTTCTTGCTCAGATCCAGAACGATCCTAAGGAATCCCAGAAACCGGAGAAGGTTATCCAGGGTATGATCACTGGACGTATCAAGAAAGAACTCAAAGAAATCTGCCTTCTTGACCAGACATACGTTAAAGCAGAAGACGGAAAACAGTCCGTTGCTAAATACGTAGAAGAAGTTGCTAAAGCAAACGGCGCTAAGATCACAATCAAAGGTTTCGTTCGTTTCGAGACTGGAGAAGGTATCGAAAAACGCCAGGACGACTTCGCAGCTGAGGTTGCAGCACAGGCTGGTATGTAATCTGTAAAGATTAGATATCTATCATAATTCAACTACTAAGAGGCCCTGAAAGCCTTATAGCACTCATTTGGGAGTGGTTATAAGGTTTTCGGGGCTTCTTTTTGTCTGAGGAGAGTATCCCGGATTGTAATAACTGTCAATAGAGTCCACGCAAATGTCGATGGAAAATGACCTAAACTATAGTAATTACATACAAAGTCCACGAAATTACAGGAACTGTATGACTTAAATAACAATAAGTATAAATCAAGCCTACGAAAACTTCTTAAATTGTATGACTCATATTATAATAAGTATAAGCTGGACCATTGAAAGCTTTAAAATTGGATGCTCAAAACATGAGTAAGCACAATTTGAGTCAATAATAGGAGTAAAATCAGATGACTTGAATGCCCGGTTGTTGGAAAATAAGTCGATGAATAGTAAATAATTATTTTAATAATACTTGTGATTTTTGTATGTTTCTAAAAATGAAGGTAGTATAATAAATACAAAATAGGATAATATAAGTGAATATTTTGTTCAGCGATTACTAATATTATGTATTATAGAGGACTGAAATATGGAAACAAAACATATAAGTGATGTACCAGAATTAATGAAACAGTGGAATTGGCAAAAAAATGCTGAGATGGGTATTGTTCCGGAAAATATTTCAATTGCTTCAAAGAAAAAAGTTTTCTGGAAATGTCATATTTGTGGCGGTGAATGGGAAACAGCACCTCAGTATAGAAAAAGAAATGGGTGTCCATATTGTGCAAATTTTAAAGCACTTCCAGGTTTTAATGATCTTCAGACTCTTTTTCCAGATATTGCGGCAGAATGGGATATGCAAAAAAATAATTCTTTACGGCCACAAAATGTTACAAAAGGTTCAGGAAAAAAAGTATGGTGGATTTGTCCAAAAGGTCACTCTTATGATATACCTATAATTTGTAGGGTAGAAGGGCAAAAATGTCCTTATTGTAATAATCGGAGAGTGCTCTTTGGGTTTAATGATTTAGAAACATTAAACCCTGCAATTTCTCAAACTTGGCATCCCATTTTGAATAATGGACTTACACCCAAAGAGGTGACTCCAGGCTCAAAAAAACAGGTGTGGTGGAAATGTGAAAAAGGACATGAATGGAGTGAGTCTGTAGTACAACGTTGCAGGAGTAAGGGATGCCCTGTTTGTCAAAATCGTAGAATTATCAAAGGAATAAATGATTTGGCAACACTTCGTCCAGAGTTAAAAATGGAATGGGATAATGAGAAAAATGTTAGAAGTCCAGAAGAATATTCTTGTGGATCGAGAGCAGTAGTATGGTGGAAGTGTAAAAAAGGACATAGATGGAAAGCTGCGATATCAGACAGGAATAGAGGAAATAGCTGTCCTAAATGTGCTGAAGAGCGTAGAGTATCTTTTCCAGAAAAAGCAGTTTTGTATTATGTTGAAAAAGTTTTTACAGATGTGAAAGCCAACTATAAACCGGAATGGCTAGGATTGCAGGAATTAGATATTTATATACCTGAGTATAAAATTGCTATTGAATATGATGGGATATATGGCCATTCTAAATTAAGCGGTAATAAACGTGATGAAAAAAAGAATATTATATGTCAAGAAAATAGCATAATACTTATACGTGTACGAGAACCAGGGTGTATGCAGCTTAATACTGATTCTATCAATTATATAATGGAGTCGCCCAAAGATATTGAGAAAGCGATTCAGTTTGTATTACAGAAATTAAATGAACTTACAAATGTAAATACTTTAGAGATACAATCAGACATTAATATTCTTAGAGACAGTACAGAAATCTATTCGTTGATTGAGTATACTGAGAAAGAAAATTCGTTAAAAAATAAAGCACCAGAGATTGCGGCACTATGGCATCCTGTTCGAAATGGAACATTACTGCCGGAATCTGTATCTGTTGCGTCTTCAAAAAAAGTATGGTGGTATGGGAAATGTGGACATGAATGGCAAGGCTCTGTAGCTTATGAAGTATTAAGTGGAAAATGCCCATATTGTACAGGAAAGAGGATTTTAAAAGGATTTAATGATCTTGCATCACAAAGACCGGAAATTGCACAGCAATGGGATTATAGAAAAAACGTTGAACATAAACCGGAAAATGTAACTGTTGGAAGTGGGAAAAGTGTATGGTGGATTTGTGAAAAGGGGCATGAATGGAAGGCTGCGATTTGCAGTAGAACAAGGAAGGATAAAAAATGTGGATGTCCAATTTGCAGTAACCATAAATTATTGACGGGTTATAATGATGTCAGATCTAATGAAGAGTTATTAAAAAATTGGGATTATGAGAGAAATGAAGTGTCTCCGAAAAACGTTTGTATAGGTACTGCGAAACAATTTTATTGGAAATGTCATGAATGTGGCTATCAGTGGAAAGATAAAGTAATTAGTCAACGAAGTGGAAAAGGATGTCCTTGTTGTAACAAAAAGAAGCGCGTTAAGGCAGTACAAAAGACGTATATAAGAAAAGCCGGAGGTTCACTTGCAGAACTTTATCCACAATTACTTTCTGAATGGGATTGGGATGCAAATAATGACCTTAATCCTTATGAAATTGTTCCTGGATATGGTAAGCATATTTGGTGGAACTGTTCAGTGTGTGGAAATAAATGGAAAGCCACTGGAATTATGCGAACTAGAAGAAATTCTACGGGATGTCCGGTATGCGCTAGAAAGAAACAAGCGAAATCCAGACAGAAAACGTTTTTACAAAGTGGAGTAAAGACTTTGAATCAAACAAATCCAGAGCTTGTAGTTGAGTGGAATTATGAGAAAAATGGAGATTTAAATCCTGAATTTATTACAGCTGGTTCTGGGAAAAGTGTTTGGTGGAAATGTAAAAATTGTGGATATGAATGGCAGGCAGAAGTAGTTGAGAGAGTACGAGGACGAAGAAAATGTAAACGGTGTAAAAATAACACAGAATTAAAGAAAGATTGAGAGATAATCAGATATATAAATACTGCGGATGTGCAAAGTAAAAATTTAATATAGATATATTGAATTTTAGGAAAAACAATGCTACTATAAAGCCAAAGCATATTTCTCTACAAATTCAAGGCTTTTTTGCCGTCTGATTTTCTATATTCACTTCAGAAATCCATGCTTTTAAATCCAATTAAAAAGAAAAGCAAGGGTTTGGAGTGCACTAAATAATAGTACGACACGTTCTTGATGCTCCTGCAAAAAACAGGAGGTAATGCCTATGACAAAAAGAAAGAACCATGAAACTGTTACAACGAAGAAAAAACAAATGAGCGGGAAGATGTTGCGGGCAAACAAGAAGTATAAAGATACAGTTTTTCGGATGCTGTTTTCTGATCGTGAAAATCTACTGTCACTTTACAATGCGATTAATGGAACTACATATGAAAATCCAGAGGCACTGGAAATTGTAACGCTTGAGAATGCTATTTATATGGGGATGAAAAATGATCTGGCATTTATTGTAGACACGAATTTGTTTTTATATGAACATCAGTCAACCTATAATCCGAATATGCCGTTGAGAGATTTATTGTACATATCCAGTGAGTATCAGAAATTGGTGGATCACAGATCATTGTATCCTTCGATTTTACAGAAGATACCGGCACCAAATTTTATTGTGTTTTATAATGGAACAAGAAAGAAGGAAGATCGGTGGGAAAATCTGCTGTCTGAAGCATTTGAACATTTGGAGGGAAAACCAAATCTGGAGCTGAGAGTAGTTACGCTGAATATCAATGAAAATCATAACCGAGAGTTAATGGAACAGTGCAAAATATTAAGAGAAGAAGAGGAAGAAAAGAAACTTCGAGAAGCAGAATATGAGGCTGGATATGACAGTGGAAGGCAGGACGGGTTAACAGAGGGAGAACTGCGAAAGGCGAAGGAAACTGCGGCAGAGCTTGCAAAGCTGGGAATGGCAAGCACGCAGATTGCAGATGTACTTAAAACAGAGGAAGCAGTTATTTTTCAATGGCTTGAGGAATGCGCAAAATAATTTGATTGCGGATGTTTCTATCCTACACTTGCAGTCTATAACGCAGGTGCGGCACTGTATCGAATTTTCTTCAAAAAATCCGGTCAGCTACATTGGCACCTGAATCATGAAACTGGATGTCAGCCTGCAGAAAAAGATCCTCCGGAGCGCAGTTCCAAACGGAGTGGAGATTCAAACAGGGAAAATGGAAGACATTCAAAGTAATATAAAAAGTATAAGAAAAATACCTTGAAACCTGAGATTCAGAGTGCTAACATAATGGAAAGTACCTGGGACTTTATGAGGTCAGGGTATTTTTTATTTTAGTAAAAAAGGAAGAAAAACAAATGAAAGTTCTGGAAATCATATCGCCGGTACTGGTGATGATCATTCTTGGTATTTTATGCCGGAAATGGAAACTGCTGAACAAGAACGGCATCGACAACATGAAAGCATTGGTCACAAACATCATGCTTCCGGTAGCAATTTTTCATGCACTGGCGACATCAGATTATGGAGCAGAAACGGCGAAACTGGTCGGGATCATGTTTATCATGCTTGTGGTATCTTTCAGTATCGGATTTCTTATGAAACCGCTCATGACCGAAAATTACCGCAAGTATCTGCCATTTATGGTCAGTGTGTATGAGGGCGGTTCGATGGCATATCCTCTGTACACAAGTCTCTGCGGACAGGAAAACCTGTCACAGATCGCAGTTCTTGATATTGCGGGACTGCTTTTTGGATTCAGTATTTATATGGGAATGCTTGGACAGACCGAGAACGGTGAGAAGATCAATGTAAAAAATCTTGCAGTAAGCGCAGTAAAAACACCGGCATTTATCGCGAGTGTTCTGGGAATCATTGCGGGATTGACAGGCGTGATCAAACTTCTGCTTGCAAGCCCGGCAGGCGGGATTTATACAAGCGTGGAAAGTATTCTGACCACAGCTCTGACAGCGATCATCCTGATCGTGGTAGGTTTCAGCATGGAACTGACACCGGAACTTTTTGGTCCGTGTATCCGGACGATCGTGATGCGTATTGCTTTGCAGGCAGTTATGATCGTGGGTGTTCTCCTGGCGGTACATAGTTTTATCGGAAGTAATACACTGCTGGATCTTGCGGTGATCACCTATATGTCTGCACCGGCTACGTTCAGTATGCAGACTTTCCTCAAGAGAGAAGATGGAAGTGCGTATGTATCCACGACAAATTCACTGTATTGTATTGTGTCGATCGTGGTGTATATGATCCTTGCGTTTTTTACATATTAAAATAGAGAATACTTATAAACAAGTGCCATACGGAGCAAGAAAACCGTATGGCACTTGTTATATATATTGTATATAGTGAAAAAATAAGCTGAATATTACCGGCAAATGGAAGGAATCGCAATACCGAACTCAGGCAGAATGGGGCATGCCGGAAGCAGGAAGAGGATTCTTGGAAGAAATCTGAAGTGAGGCATAAGCCTGTGCGACATCTGTGACAGTTATGTGTTCCAGTTTTTGAAGAAAGGCAGAGGAATCCTTTTGACTGGAGCTGAGATAGAGTAACTGATGAAATATATCAAATGTCATAGCGATCCTCCTTTTTGAATGATGGTGAATAAGCAATCGTGTATAAAGTGAAATCTAACGTTTTTATAATAATAACGCTTATAACATAAGAAAAAAATAGAAATAACGCCATATATATGGTAAAATAACGCCAGAATAAATTAAACTGGAGTGAGAAAATGTTACTGGAAGATCTGATTATCACAGACACAAGCAAAGAAAATATGTTTGAATTACAGGAAAATTATCCATGCTGCAGCAGAGATATGGTCATAACAGCGGGGAACAGCCGGGTTGTTCCCTGGCACTGGCATGAGGAACTGGAGATTCTTTATGTCCGAGAAGGGGAAATAGATTACTGGACAGCAGGAAACTGCATCCGTCTCAGGAAATCGGATGGTATTTTTATTAACACAAACGTGATGCATCAGGTGATTTTTCCGCAGGAAATGGAGGATGCCAGAAGCCAGGTCTTTATGTTCCGACTGGAATTTCTGGCAGAAGAAGGCAGCCTTTTACATAAAAAATATATCTGCCCTGTTTTGTATGATCACAAATTTCAGGCGGCGGTGCTGCGTCGAGAAAGTGAAATGCAGAGAAAAGTGCTGGAAGATATGCTGGAAATGGATCGAATCCAGGACAAAAAGGCATTCGGATATGAGATGGCATTTCGCAATAAGATAGCAGAGATGTGGATAGATTTTATCCACATGTTAGGCGTGGAACCGGAAACTGCCAAACTTCGTACTTCAGAAAAAGAAGAACGTCTCAAAGAAATGCTGGCCTTTATTCATAAAGAATACAGAAATGAAATTTCCCTGAGTGATATTGCAAATGCTGCAAAAGTAAGCAAAAGAGAAGCTCTTCGATGTTTTCAGGAAGAAATCCATATTTCACCGGGTGCTTATCTCAAAGACTACCGCCTGCAGATGGCGTGTACCATGCTGAGAAATACCTCTGAGACGATCACGACAGTTTCTCAGAACTGCGGCTTTCATTCTGCCAGCTATTTCGGCAAAGTTTTCCGCAGCCAGATGGGATGTACACCGTATGAATTTAAGAATAAGACCGGAACCGGAAACAGAGAGGGAATTTCTGAAAAAAATTAGTTTCCGGAAGATATTGTAGAACGTAATATGAAATTTGTGTCAGTTCTGTTATCAGAAACTACCACATTTATGTAGAGAACTGTACTGTCAGGGGCAACAAAAAAGAGGCTGCCGCCTGGAAATGTCCAGTGCAACAGCCTCTTTTCTTCGTAGGAATTTATCTGTGTAAAAAGGGGACGATTAAGAAGTTTAACATTTGGTGAAGTACATGGAGATACCCTGTCCGCCGCCAATGCACATACTGATCATGGCATCCTTCTTATCTGTTCTCATTAATTCATAGAGAACTTTTACGGTAAGCACACATCCGGTCGCACCGATTGGATGTCCAATGGAAATACCACCACCATAGATGTTTACTTTGTCTTTGTCAAGACCAAGGTCTCTTCTTACGGCATAAGCCTGGCTTGCAAATGCTTCGTTGATTTCAAACATATCAATATCTTTCAGATTGATGTCGAGTTTTGATGCCAGCTTTTCACTGGAGAATTTTGGGGAGTAACCCATCAGTTCAGCATCGAAACCTGCTACTGCAAAATCAACAATTTTCAGTTTAGGAGTAACACCAAGTTCTTTTGCCTTGTCAGCAGACATAATTACAACTGCAGCTGCACCATCGTTAAGACTTGAAGAGTTGCCGGCGGTAACAGTGCCACCTTTTACGAAACAAGGACGGAGTTTTGCCAGCTTTTCAAGAGTCTGACCTTCTCTTGGACCTTCATCTGTATCAAAAACAGTCACATTACCTTTTCGGTCTTTTAATTCAACCGGGAGAATTTCATCTTTGAATTTTCCCGCTTTGATAGCTGCCACAGCACGCTGATGACTTTCAAGAGCGAATTCGTCCTGTTCTTCTCTGGTTACATTATATTTTGATGCCACGTTTTCTGCGGTCACACCATTATGTTTTCCATCCAATGGCCAGGTCAGAATATCAATGACTCCATCCTCGAATGTTTTGTGACCCATACGTGCGCCCCAGCGGGCATCTTTTACATAATACGGAAGCTGAGAAATATTCTCTGCACCTCCGGCAACTACAACATCAGCCTGTCCAGTCTGGATTTCCATAACAGCATCTGCAATGGACTGAAGGGAAGAACCACACTGTCTGTTTACAGAATAAGCAGTTGTTTCTTTTGGCATGCCGGCTTTCAGACTGATCGCTCTTGCTACAAATCCATTTTCTGCAATCTGTCCTACCTGTCCGATGATAACCTCATCAACATCTGACGGCTGGATTCCTGCGCGGTTAACTGCTTCTTTTACAACCATAGCTCCCATGTCAATAGCAGAAATACTTTTCAGGCTGCCACCGTAACTTCCTACAGGGAGACGTACACCACTTACAATTACTACATCTTTCATTTTGAGTTCCTCCATATTTTTTATGACATAAATCAGCTGAAATTTTGACTTGCTCAAACGATCATTCCACCACCGACATTGATAACTTCTGAGGTGATATAGGCAGCCTCATCAGATGCAAGAAAGGCAACCATATTTCCTACGTCAGAAGGTTTACCTGCATATCCCATAGGGATTCTCTGCATCATGCTGTCCCATGCGGCTCCATCATTTACTTCTTTCAGTTTAAGAGTCATATCGGTTTCAATGAATCCAGGGCAGATGGCATTGCATGTGATGCCTTTGCGGGCACTTTCTCGTGCGGCGGTTTTAGTGAGACCTACAACGCCTGCTTTGGCAGCGGCGTAATTAGCCTGTCCGATATTTCCAAGCCAGCTTCCGGAAGAAATATTGATAATACGTCCGCTTCCCTGAGCACGCATGTGTTTCAGAGCTTCCTGGGTACCAAAGAATACGCCTGTAAGATCGACATCAATTACCATCTGCCAGTTTTCTACAGGCATTTTGTGAAGCATGCCATCACGGTTGATACCTGCATTGTTTACCATAATATCCAGCGTTCCATAAGTGTCAATGGCGTATTTTACCAGTGCATGTACTTCTTCCTGTTTGGAAACGTTTACAGCAAAAGCCGAAGCTGTCCCCCCTTTTGCAACGATTTCCGCAACTGTATCATCAGCAGGTGCCATATCAGCGACAACTACTTTTGCACCTTCTTCTGCGAGTTTCATGGCAATTCCTTTTCCCAGACCACGTCCGGAACCTGTTACAATTGCTACTTTGTCTTTTAATCTCATGATATAATCCTCCTAAATGATTTTTTTATGTTAAAAATTTTAATGGTTACGAATGATATCTTTCAGTCCGTAGGGTATTGCTTCAGAGAAAATTGCCGGATTCATTTCTTTCAGATTTTCACTGATGATTGGTTTGAATTCCATCAGATCAAGAACCTGGGTCTGAAGGTCAATGCCAGGGGCAATTTCTGTAAGCACAAGTCCTTCTGGTCTGAGTTCAAATACAGCACGTTCTGTGATATAATGCATTTTCTGATGTTTTTCTCTGGCTATTTTTCCATTATAGGAAATCTGTTGTACTTTATTTACAAATTTGATAAGACTGCCTTCTTTATTGATATGAAGCTGACCATTCTCAAACGAGCAGTCGAGACCCTTCCCTGTAAAAGAAGAGCAGAAGACAACATGTTTGGCATTGGTTGTTATATCGATAAAACCACCGGCTCCGGTAGGATTTGGACCGAGTCTGGTTGCATTGACATTTCCGTCCGGGTCAATTTCACCGGCACCCATGTAGGTGACATCTACGCCGGCACCATTATAGTAGTCAAACTGGTCATCGTGTCTTAAGAGTGCAAAATTGTTTTTGGCGATACCAAAATCAATACCACCCATAGGAATACCACCGTAAATACCTGATTCTACAGTGACAGTTACATCGTCGCCAACACCTTCTTCGGAGATGATCGGGCCGACAACATCATTGGGAATACCAGTTCCTACATTCAGTACATCGTTAACCTGAAGTTCCATGAGAGCACGTCGTCCAATGACTTTGCGGAGGTTCATAGGAAGTGCATCAGAATCGGAAACAGGAACTTTGATGTCTCCACAGTAGGCAGGATCAAATGCAAAACTGTGTGTCTGACGATGATCCTCTTCTGGATTCGGACACATAACAACTGCGTCAATAAAGATTCCCGGAACAGTAACTCGCTTGCAGTGAAGAGTACCGGATTTTACTTTATATTTTGCCTGGGCGATAACTTTGCCGCCGAATTTCTTGCAGGCCATAACAGCGGAAAATACTTCCAGCTGCATTGCTTCTTCATCTGTGGTGAGGTTTCCCATTTCATCTACATAAGTTCCCCGGATAATACAGTAATCAAGTGGAATTGGCTTATAGCGCATGTATTCTTCACCATCAATTGTGACAACATCTACAATATCGGGTGCGTCTTTTGTAATGGCATTCATTTTTCCACCATCAATACGCGGATCAATAAAAGTTCCAAGACCTACTTTGGTGATTTTTCCAGGTTCACCTCCTGCCATACTGCGGTACAGCTGAGCGAACTGTCCCTGAGGGATACAGTAGGCAAGGATTTTATTTTCTGAGATAAGTTTCATCATACGTGGCTGCAGACCCCAGTGTCCTCCGATGATACGGTACAGCATTTCTTCATGTGAGAAATGCTGTATACCTCTGTCACGGTCGCTCTGTCCACAGGAGTGAACCAGTGTCAGATGGTTGGGACTTCCTGTTTCAAGGAAACGCTTTTCGATAGCTTTCAGAATAGTTTCAGATGCAGAAACCAGGGTCATGCCTATTGTTGCAATGGTACTGTCATCTTTTATCATAGCTGCGGCTTCTTCGCCGGTTACAAATTTTGGCTTTTTCATAATGTCCTCCTGTCATAGTGGTGCTTCAGAACATTTTCCGAATAGCACGTTTGTCTATCTTACCGTTAGGGGTAAGGGGAATTTCATCAGTAATGAGAATTCGCTTTGGAATTTTGTATTTTGCAATTTTTTTGTGCAGAAGTGCCTGGATTTTAGGTTCGTCCAGATCACTTCCGGGACCAAGTTTTACAAGAGCCGCTGCGACTTCGCCGTAAACATCGTCCGGAATACCTACAACAGCTGCCTCATTTACTCCTTTTAACTTATAAATTTCATTTTCTACATCAAAGCTGCAGATTTTTTCACCTCCTCGGTTAATCATATCTTTTTTGCGATCCACTACGAACAGATAACCTTTTTCATTAAAATATCCTAGATCTCCGGTTCCAAGCCATCCATCCTTCAGGGAAGGAGTATCTGTTTTATAGTAGGAAGTAAGTACCACATTGCCATGAATCCATATTTCTCCAATCTGACCGTCTTTCAGTGGGGCGCCATTGTCATCGCGTATTTCAAAAACAGTTCCGGGAACCGGAAAACCGGAAGAACCGATATAAGGACTGGTACTCGCATCACCAGGAAAAATAGTGGCTGGAGAGGTTGTTTCTGTCAGTCCATATACTGTATGAAAAACAGAATGAGGAAGCCAGTTGTGTATGGCGGTGAGTTTTTCTTTCGGCATGTTACTGCTTCCGCATGCAAACTGTTTCAGCGTCGGAAGAGATGGAAATAAATCTTTTTCTTCCAGAAGCATGGAAAAGACTGTAGGTGATGCGTGAAGAAAAGTAATATTATGCTCTTTTACACACTGAAGCACCCGCCTGGCATTAAATATTTTGTGTAAATATAAGGTTCCTCCGCAATGTATGAACAGACCGAGTAGTGCAACCATTCCTGTAACGTGATAAATAGGTATGGGAATCACTGAAATGTCGTCAGCTGTGATGTTTAGGATTTTCTGATAAGTAGCTACTGCATTCATAATATTGTAGTTTTTGATCAC
This sequence comes from Blautia sp. CAG:237, assembly GCF_000436615.1. NCBI lineage: Bacteria > Bacillati > Bacillota > Clostridia > Lachnospirales > Lachnospiraceae > Blautia > Blautia sp. CAG:237. The sequence goes on along the minus strand of NZ_FR886723.1, from coordinate 9,694 downwards.
AACGCCCTTGCTTTGAGAAGTTGTTCCCGATGTGAACATGATGATTGCGTCATCAAAGGAATCATGGCAGACCGGACTTTCAGTTTCAGGAGAATGATAAGTAGCCAGTCCATAGCCTTTTTCAATATCAGAACAGGCGATGCGTCGAATTCCCTGAGTTTCAAAATCTTCAAACCATTTATAGAAATCCTGATCGCAGATGATACAGCTCACATCAGCTTTTTCTACTAACGAGGATACTTCTTGCTTTTTGTATTTACTTGGGAGTGGAATAGTGACAGCGCCAAGTTTTAACAAAGCAAGAAACGATACACAGAATTCCAGACAGTTATACATCATCAGAGCAACGTGACTATTCCTGTGAATATTCTGCTTTTGGTACAGATAAGAAGCAAAAGCGTCTGTCTTTGCCAGCAGATCTGTATAGGTACAGGAACGGTCATAATTGTCTACAATCGCTGTTTTGTCTGGAAACGACTGCGCTGTCTTACATAAAGCATCATACAGTGTTGTGGGAAGGCTGGTATAACATAGAATATCTGAACCAGGATTTAATGGTTCTAATTGAAAATCGACCAACCCTTTCCATTTGTCTGTTCCAGAAAGCATTTGATTAACCTCCTTTTAAGAAAACGGTTTCGCTTATGTGAACATGATAATGTAAAAATAATGGAAAGTCAATATGGAAAACATGCACAAAATAACCAAAAAATATTTGGTAAACAGGACGAATACGATAAAAAAGTATAAAAACTATTGATTTTTGAACAATAGAACTGTATACTCTGGTTATCAAAACAAGAAACCGTTTTCTAAACAAAATTTTAGAAAAATGGAATCTTACTAAGAAAACGTTATCTTAAATAAAGGAGGTATTAGGATGGCAAAATGGACAGTGCGGGCTATTCAGGTAGGAAGTATTGATCTGGATCGTTCAGCTATGACACATTTTAAAGGAAAAGGTGAACGTATTACAGTTCCGATCTGGTGTGCAGGGGCGACAGATGGAATACATAAGGTGATTGTAGATACGGGAATTCGTGATCTCGAAGAATACAGAAAAGCGGAACCTGGAGTAAAACAGACACCAGATCAGGTTACAACAGCTGCAATTAAGAGAGTCATGGGATGGGAACCTGATGACATTGATATTGTTATCAACACACATCTTCACTGTGACCATAGCGGAAGTAACAGAGAATTTAAAAATGCTAAGTTCTACGTTCAGAAAAAAGAGTGGGAAGCTGCATTTAATCCTCTTGTGCCGGAGGCGCCTTTCTACGATAAACTTTGCTACGACAAGAATGCAGTTAATTATTTCCAGTGGAATTTCCTTGAGGGAGATACAGAAATCCTGCCAGGACTGAGAGTGATTACAACGCCAGGACATACAAGAGGACATCAGTCAGTAATGTTTGACACAAAGGACGGAGTTGTATGTGTTTCAGGTGATATCTGTAATGTGGCAGAAAATGTAAATGGTAATCTGGAGCCGAATATCGTGGTAATGGTTCCGGAAACATATGAAAGCTTTGAACGCATCCGACAGTTTGCACATTATATTCTGCCAGGACATGAACCGGCTATTGAGGATGGTTCTGACAAGTTTATAGCTGTTTTATAAGAATATCTATTAGGGGAAAATAAAACTATACAAAACTATATAATAAGGAGAAAACAATATGAAAAAAAGAGCATTGGCAATCGTTATGGCAGGTTTAATGGCAGTATCTATGAGCAGCGTATGTGCATATGCAAAAGACGAAGAAAAAGAAGCGAAAACAGAAGGATTCTACATTGGTCTGTCAAATGGTTACTGGGGAAATACCTGGCGTGCACAGATGGTAGAGGATTTTGAAAACAAGGCAGAAGAATATAAAGAAGAAGGTATTATTTCTGATTATATGATCTCCAACTCAAACAGTGACGCAACAGAGCAGCTGAACCAGATAAATGCAATGATCGATTCAGGAGTTGATGCAATTCTTATTGATGCGGTATCTCCTACAACAATTAAATCCGCAGTTGAGAAAGCAAAAGCAAAAGGAATTCTCGTAGTGATTGCAAATGACCCGGCAGCTTATGAAGATACGATCTGTGTCTGTGGAGATAATTATACATGGCAGAAGATCCAGGCAATGTGGCTGATGGAACAGATCGAAGGAAAAGGCGATATCGTAAAGATTACTGGTGTATCTGGTAATGCGGCAGATACTATTCGTGAGCAGGCTAATGATGATATTCTGGCAGAATATCCAGATGTAAATGTTCTTACTTCCGCACCTGGAAACTGGTCACAGACAGATGCACAGTCCGTTATGACGACATTTTTATCAAGCTACGACAGTATTGATGCGATTCTTGAACAGGACGTAATGGCAGAAGGTGTTATCAAAGCATATGAAAATGCCGGTAAAGATATCCCGGTTATGACAGGAGATTACACAAAATCCTTCTTTGCAAAATGGGCAGAAATGGAAGATCTTAATACAATTGGTGTTCCGTATGCACCAGGTAATGCAACTGTAGCACTTGAGGTAGCTGTGAGATTGCTTCAGGGAAAAGAAATCGATGAGGCTAATTTAGTTGCAAATCCAATGGATGAAAATCTGATTAATACAGTCATGGTAGCCCCGCCGTACGTTGTTACCAAGGAAGCACAGCCGGACGCTACGTGGATGGAAGGACTGGAAAATACAGAAGCTATTTCACTGGATGAAGCAATGGAACTGTTAAAAGATTCAGCTGATACGGCTGCATTAGACGGTTATATGTCAGACGAAGCTGTCGACAAATTATTCAAATAAAGAAACCGTATTCAGGGACTGGCGGTAGTTGATGCCTCCGCCAGTCCTGTTTTTAATATAGACAGGATACAGGAGGAGGCAATATGGGGCTTATTTTTCAAAATATATCAAAAAAATATGGTGCTGTTGTAGCAATAAAACACGCTGAAATGGAAATTGAAAATGGAGAAGTCAGGGCTATTTTAGGTGGAAATGGATCTGGAAAGTCGACACTGGCAAAAGCTCTGGGTGGACTGATAAGTAAAAATTCCGGAGAAATTATTTTTGACGGACAATCGATTGATTTCAAATCACCGAAAGAAGCGAAAAAAAATCATGTAATAATGACAAGCCAGGAACTGAGTCTGTTCGGAAATCTGACGGTAGAAGAAAATATCTGCATATGTGACGTACCTTTAAAAGGCATTTTTACAGATAAAAAAAGAATTAAAGAAAAGTCGCTGGAAATTTTAAAGGTGATGAAATTAGAAAACATTGCGACAAAAAAAGTAGAAGATCTTGCACCAAACCAGCAGTATATGGTAGAACTTGCCAAAGCACTGGTTCAGGAACCAAAACTTCTTATTATTGATGAGATCACGTCAGCTTTATACAGAGAAGATGTAGAAATCGTTGATGATATTATAAAAGATCTGAAGAAAAAGGGATGTATGGTTTTATTTATTTCGCATCGTATGTCAGAATTATATGCTATGTGTGACAGTGTCACGATTATGAAAAACGGAGAGACCCTCGGTACTTATCCGATGCAGGAAAAAACGGAAAGTGAGTTACTTTCTCTGATGGTAGGATCAAAAGTAGAGACTGGCAGACAACATAAAAACCGTCAGGCAAAGAGTGAAAAAGATATATTGATCAAAGCACCACACATAAAAATTCCTTCCTATGGAACAGAGGAAAGTCTGGAGATCAGAAAGGGAGAGATTATAGGTGTTGCAGGACTGCAGGGACATGGTCAGACCGATCTTGTCAATTCGCTGTATGGTAACCTGGGAGAAATAAAAATCATCATCGATGGCAAAGAGGTTTCTATTCATAATTCCAGACAGGCAGTTTCAAATGGATTTGCATTTATTTCCGGCGACAGGGAACGGGATGGAACATTCCAGGAGCGTAATCTGGCTGAGAATCTTGCAGCAGTGAAAGAACTGGTCAAGCATGAAAAAATCGGTGATTCCAGGTCTGTTCTGGACAGCTTTAATGTTAAATACGATAATCCGGGACAGCTGATTACTGCATTGAGCGGTGGTAACCAGCAGAAAGTTGTTGTAGGACGGTGGTTAAGCACAAAGCCGCGGCTTCTTCTGGCAAATGACCCTACAAAAGGTATTGATGTTAAAGCAAGAACAGATCTTCATAAAGAGTTTGTGAAACTTGCAGAAGAGGGAAATGCGGTAATCATGATTTCCAGTGATGATGATGAGCTGGTAAATGTTACATCTATGGCAGAATGTTCAAGGGTTATTGTTATGTATGAAGGGCATATTTCTGCAATTCTTGAGGGCGATGCTATTACAAGAGAGAACATTTCGGCGGCATCTATGCCGATTGAAGAAAAACAAATGCAGGCATAATTGAAAGGAGGATAAAATCAGATGAACAAAGTAAAGAAACTGATGTCATGGAATGCATTTCCGGCATTATTATTGTTTGTAATATTTCTTGGGATTAATGGAGTAATGACAGGTGGACTGAGTGTATCTTTTTTTCGATCCTTCATTTCCACTAATGCAGGTGCGATTTGTGTGGCAATCGGTGTAACTGCTACGATTCTTGTTGCAGGTACTGATATTTCTCTTGGTTCGATCGTGTCGCTGGTAAATGTGGTTATTGTTACTGCTTTTGAGAAAGGATTTTCTGTACCGCAGGCTGCATTGCTGGGGCTGTTGACTGCAGTTCTGTGTGGAATGTTCAATGGTTTTGTTGTAGGCATCATGAGAGTTAATCCGCTGCTGGCAACATTTGCAACATCAATTGCATTTGCAGGAATTGCATTATGGATTTTGCCATATCCTGGTGGCTATATTGATTTCACTTTTGGTGACTGGTATCTGGGAAATATGTTTGGTATTATTCCGACGCCGGTAGTATTGATAGCCATTCTTGTACTTATATGGATATTTGTAATGAAATTACCTGTGGGATTGCATATTTATGCGTTGGGTAAAGATGTAAAGAAGGCGTATGCATCAGGAATAAATGTTGCTGCGTTAAGATTTTTTGTGCATACATTTGCCGGTCTGGCGGCAGGAGTTGCCGGTATTTGTATAAGTGCCAATATATGTGCCGGAAGTCCGACAGTAGGATCTGCCATGAGTATGAATTCTATCGCAGCGGCAGTTATCGGCGGTGTTTCTCTGAATGGAGGAATCGGAGGAATATGGAGTGGTATTTTCGGCGCCTCTTTCCTGAGTATTCTGATTTCTATTGTCGTATCTGCAAATTTAAGTTCTATAGTACAGAGCTTTATACAGGGACTGATCCTGCTGATTGGAGTTACAGTGTCTATTGCAGCATCAGATAAAGAAATCAAAACAAAAATAAAGAGAGCTATAGGAGGAAAGAGATGAAAACACTGAAAAAGCTTAACAATCCATATCTTCCGGCAATTATAGGAACGGTTGCTCTTTTAATTCTTGGACAGTGTCTGAGCAAAGGTTTTCTGTCTATGAATAATATTTCAAGTATTTTGATGACAACGTCAATTCTTACACTTGCGTCAATTGGCCAGGCAGCGGTAATCATATCAGGTGACAGTGGGCTTGACATGTCTGTTGGTGCAATCATGTCTATGACAGCTCTCTTTGGTCCAATGATAAATGTAGGATCTGGCGTAGCCTCATTTATTTTAATGATTCCTGCTGTTATGCTTATGGGAGCTGTTGTCGGCGCAATTAATGGCACCGGAGTTCAAATGTTAAAGGTTGTTCCGCTGGTTATGACGCTGATTATGTCAAATGTTGTAGATGGCTTTTCAATCATGGTTACAAAAGGGCAGCCATCTGTTATGGTAGGAAAGGAATTACAGGGAATCTCAAAAACATTAGTAGGTCCACTGAGAATCCTGCCAACAGTAGTGCTCATTGTTTTGATCTTACTGGAAGTTCTGTTCCTGAGAAGAAGCCGCTATGGAAGAAGTCTGTTTCTGGCAGGTAATAATAGAAATGCGGCAAATCTCTGTGGTATCAACAGTAAAAAGATAATTATCCTGGCGTATGTGTTTGGTGGAGCTATGGCGGGATTTGCAGGGCTTATGCTGGTTGGATATGCAGGAACGGCACAGATGAATATGGCAAGCAGCTATACAATGCTTTCTGTTGCAGCAGTAGTTATTGGTGGAACCAAACTGACAGGTGGAAAAGGTACATTCATTGGAGGTGCTCTTGGTGCTTTGGTGCTGGTACTTATTACAAATATTCTTCAGGCATTAAATATGGCCGCAGGATTAAGATCTCTGATCCAGGGAATTATTCTGATCGTGATTCTGATGATGAACAGCAGAGCACCTAAGCTTCGACAGTAATGATAAATATTATTACCAGAATATCTATTGCGAAAAGAAAGTGCATGATGTAAAATTGAAGAGAAAAGGAGAAAATGCATGAAGAATGGAAAGTATGGCATTTCAGATGTTGCAGAGATGTTAGGCGTTTCAAAATCAACAGTTTCTCGCGTAATCAATGGAAATGAAGGTGTCGGTCCGGAACTTCGTAAAAAAGTGATGGACTTTATCAATGAAATAGGATATCAGCCAAATACGATAGCCCAGAGTTTAAGTAAGGGACGGATGAACATAGTGGCATTGATACTGGGAGATATTCGAAATCCGTTTTATGCAGATTTGACATTTAATATTCAGAGGATTCTTAACGACAATGGTTATATGGTAATGGTTCTGAACAGTGAATATAACATTGATAGAGAACTGGAATTTTTGAAATTAACAGAGCAATTTAATTTTGCAGGTTTGATTTTGATAACGGCACAGGAAAAAGCAATAGAAGAGAGACTGAAAAATATGGAAATGCCAAAGGTGCTTGTTAATCGTATTCTACCATATTATACAGGAGATTCGGTGTTAATTGATAATTTTCAGGCAGGATATCAGGCAACTATGCATCTGATTGAACTGGGACACCGTCACATAGGCTTTATCAAAGGACCGGGGGTATCTTCTGCATCCAGTCAGCGCTTTGCAGGTTACCGACAGGTACTTGAGAATTATGGCTTTTCTTTTGATGAGAAATGTGTGTTTGAGAGCGATCTGAAATTAGAAACAGGACGGGCGCTGGCACAGCAATTTTTAGAAATAAAAGAGCGTCCAAGTGCGATGGTTGTGGTAAACGATATGACTGCAATCGGTTTTATGGATGGCTGCAGGAAAGCGGGAATCCGTATTCCTGAAGAGTTGTCAATCATAAGTTTTGATGATATTGCAATGGCGTCAATGTATGGTATCGAACTGACGACGATAAGCCAGCATGTAGATGAAATGGGTGAAAAAGCAGCACATTTGATGTTGAAACAGTTAAATGACAAAGATGCGAAAACAGAGCGTATTATTATGGAGCCAACTTTGATTGTAAGAAAAACAACCTGTGAATGTTCTGAGATTTGAAAAGTTTGCCAGTTGGAGAGATTCACTGGCGGCAGTTTGCAAATTCTATATGGAAAGTGGTGGAAATAAGTGCATAGAATGAAACGGGTAGAGGATTCCCGTACGGAGAATACATTTCTGATCATGAATAAACATATCAACTGTTATGGACGTCTCTTTGGTGGAGTGCTGATGCAGTGGATTGATGAGATGGCGGGGATTGTAGCTCGCCGTCATGCCGGTACGATTGTTACAACAGCCTGTGTAGATAACCTGAATTTTAAAGCAGGTGCTTATCTGGGAGATGTGGTTGTGCTGATCGGAAAACTGACCTATGTAGGCAGGACCTCTATGGAAGTACGAATTGATACTTATGTGGAGGAGTCGGATGGAACACGCAGGATGATTAACAGAGCTTATGAAGTTATGGTGGCATTGGATGAGGACGACAACAAAGTGGACGTACCGGGTCTTATCGTAGAGACAGAGTCTGAAAAGGCAGAATGGGAAGGCGGAGAAAAGCGATATACACTACGGAAGGAAAGGCGAAGAGAAGGATACTGATGTTAATGAAGCCTGAGGCTATCTATCATATTATGGCAGATAGCCTCAGGCTTGTTCTTGCATTTTTACATATTAAAATAGAGAATATAGAATATAGCAATTATAAGTAAGTGTCATACAGAGCAGTAGAAAATCGTATGGCACTTTTATTGTATCTCAAGTAAGCAACGTGAGTGTGTTCAATGATTGACAGCAAAAGCAGGGTTTGCTACACTAAAAACATATTGGCAGAATTGCAGAAGTCAGAGGAAGATACAATGAATTATAGAAGTGTAAAAATATCAGAAGATGCGAGAATTTCAAAGCAGTCTGTGCTCGCAGGGGATGTGACGATTGGGAGAGACAGCTGTGTGTTTTATTTTGCGGTGATCCGTGGCGACGAGGCTCCGGTTGTGATTGGAGATGAGTCGAATATTCAGGAGAATTGTACAATTCATGTAAGCCGTAACATGCCGGTTCATATTGGAAATAATGTCACTGTAGGGCACAATGCAGTGATCCATGGCTGTACGATCGGAGACAGAAGCCTGATCGGGATGGGGGCAGTGATCCTTGATGGTGCAAAGATCGGAAACGACTGTATCATTGGAGCCGGAAGCCTTGTGACAAAGAATACCGTGATACCGGATGGCTCCCTTGTGATGGGCAGTCCGGCAAAAATTAAACGAAATCTTGCCTGGGAAGAAAAATTGAGAAACCTTGAAAATAGCAAAAGATATGTGAATGTCTCCAGAGAGATGCAGGAACAGGGAGTATTATAAGAAACTATTATAATTTACAGAGAGTGAGGAAAAATGCATGTCCTGTACAATAAGAAAAGCCACACCGCAGGATCTTCCGAGAATCCGGGAGATCTACGAGATGGCAAGACAGTTTATGAGAAAAAACGGTAACCATTCACAGTGGGGTAAAGGTGACGAACCGGAAGCTCTGATCGAGGAAGATATCCGCCAGGGAAATCTGTATGTACTGGAGGAAGCGAGTATTCATGCAGTATTTGCCTTTATTATAGGAGAAGATCCGACCTATCTGGAGATAGAAGAAGGAAACTGGAAGTCAGAGGAACCTTATGCTGCCGTGCATCGGGTAGCCAGCGACGGAACCGTGCAGGGTGTCATCGGTCATGTCATGGATTACTGTAGCGCACAGGTACCACATCTTCGGATCGACACACATAAGGATAACAAAGTAATGCAGCACGTACTGGAAAAATACGGTTTCGTAAGCTGCGGCATCGTGCATGTCCGGGATGGAAGCCCGCGCATTGCATATGAACTGCTCCCGTAATATGTCATAATATGTCATAATATGTTAAAAAAACGTTATTTGCGTTACAGGTAGTATCCCGCGAGGTGTTTTGCCATGAATATGGCAAAATCCCATCACCG
>NZ_FR886723.1:0-263 GCF_000436615.1 Blautia sp. CAG:237 | reverse complement strand
TGAACGGAGTGAACAGTAACCCTTTGAGCATATCTGCTCGAATAATTCATAAAAACACTTGTTCCTATAAAACAAATATATTATAATAAAAAAAGAACAATATGTTCGTAGAAATAAAATCAATCCGTCAGTATATAGAAAGTCAGGGTGAGAAAAATAAACCGGGTAGTAAAAATAAGAATCTATCCAAATAAAGAACAGATATCTCAGATAGAGAAAACAATCGGCTGCTGCCGTTTCCTTTATAATCAGATGCTTGCGGA
>NZ_FR886722.1:49567-73683 GCF_000436615.1 Blautia sp. CAG:237 | reverse complement strand
CAATATAAGCATATCAAAAAAAGCAGAAGATATCTAATCCTTTTAGGAATAAATATCTTCTGCTTTTAAGTTAATGACATTGCAAATTTGAAAGGTTTTTATTTTTGCCAAATTGTGTCAATTATACAGATTAGTGTGATATGCTTGAACTTGTTAAATGGTTTTTATATTCGTTATATAGATATGAATGGAATATTTGGCATGAACGAAGATGCTAGATTACGGATTTATATCGCAATTACAGTTTGGATTTGCGTTAATAGTTGTGTGAATTTGGTGTTTTTAACATATTTATACTAGAGTTATTAATAACACTAGAAGCGAAAAGCTGAAAAAAATATGTCGTAAAAAAATTATAATTCCGGGAGAAAAACAAGAAGATGGATATGAGATATTGGTCTATCCGAGAGAACTTTCGTACAGAGAATGGATTTATAGAGTGGAAAAATGCTTTAGGAATCAATTCAGAGGAAGTAGCTGGGAGTATAGGGAAAGTGTAGGTGAATTAAAAGAAAATGTGCATATGCTAATTGAAGAAGACAGAGAGCAGGAAAAAATCAGGATATTTGTGCAGATGTATGTAGATATATTGAGTAATACATATATAGAACAATTAAACAAGTTTTTGTACAAAAAAATCCGAAGTGGTTTGAGAAAAGGTGACCTACCATTAGGAAATCCTTATCTTATGTATGTCATATGCGTTCAAAAAAAATCTGAAACATTTGAAAATATCTTTTGCAAATCAATAAAAGCAGGTCAGGAAGATTGCTTTTTAATAGGAGTTGTATTAGATGAATATATGATATATATGCCAAAAATGAAAAACAATGTACAGGATATGCAATATCAGGAAATGAAAACAGAATTTATGGAAATATTAAAATTTATTCCATTAGATGATTGTTGATAAAATCGGAGGCGGTTTCCCTGCCGCTTCCATTTTTATACCTTTTTTTAAGAGAATTTTATACGAAAGATGAGGTGAAGGAACATGAAATATAAAATTTTTACAGCCACAGCACTGGCGGGTGGTACATTTGCTGCATTGTTTGGCGGATGGGATAAAGCTTTACAGACGTTGGTGATTTTTATGATTGTGGACTGGATCACAGGTGGCATTCTTCTGCCGGTAGTATTTGGCAGAAGTCCAAAGTCCCCAAACGGAGCACTGGAAAGCAGAGCCGGATGGAAAGGACTTTGTCATAAGGCGATGACATTATTTTATGTGCTGATAGCAGCACAATTGGACAGTCTTCTTGGAATTGATTATGCACGGGATGTGGTCTGCGTTGGATTTATCGCGAATGAAACGTTGTCCATTGTAGAAAATGCAGGACTGATGGGCATTCCGCTTCCGGAAGGAATTAAAAGAGCAGTGGATGTCCTGAAAACATCAGCAGAAAGTAAGATGAAGGAAAATGGCTAGACTGAAAGAACTGTTAAAACTGGCAGAACAGCAGATTGGGTATCAGGAAAAAGCATCAGCTGCGATGCTGGATGATCCACATGGGAATGCCGGATATAATAACTATACAAAATATGCAAGAGATGTAAATAACTGGGGACTGGATGGATGTCAGGGACAACCCTGGTGTGCGACGTATCAGTTCTGGCTGGAAGCCAGGATATTTGGAGTAGAGACAGCATTAAAACATTTTTGCATGAGCAGAAACAGTTATCGTGCCTATAACTGTTTTGAGATCTATGATGCATTTGAGAGAAAAGGAAAAATTTCCAGAAGTCCCGGAATTGGCTCACTGATAGTATTTCGACATTCGCATATAGGACGGGTAATTGATGTCAGGAATGGATATGTTTATACGAATGAAGGAAATACTTCTGCACTATATGGCGACAGTAACGGCGGTACTGTAAAAACCAAGAAATATCAGATCGGAGATTCATCAATAAAAGGGTATTGCCTGATAGATTATAAAGAGGACAATACTACGATTTCAGAAGATCAGGCAGACACGAAACAGGAAAATTTGCGTGTAAAGGAATATCAGGAATGGCTGAATTACTGGTATGGAACGCTGCTGAAAAAATACTGTGGCAGCATTTTGACTTTAGACGGGCAGTATGGAAGCAGAACGAGGAAAGCCTCGCTGACTGTGTGGAAAGATGTAGTAAATCGTTTATATGGTGGAAAATTGTCTCTTGATGGAGAACTCTTTGATTCTGAATGCATGAATACTGCCAGGACAATAGTGCTGTCGTTCGGAAGTTCCGGTACGCTTACAGCGATAGCAGAGGGAATTCTAGCAGCAGAAGGTATGTATATGGGAAATATTGATGCACAGTTTGGCACGGAAATGAAAAAATCAACAAAAACATTTCAGATGAAGTATGGGCTTGATCCGGACGGAGAGGTTGGAAAAGAGACCTGGACGGCTTTGTTTGGCATTATGGGTAATAAAACGGACTGAACTGAAATTTTCTCATTTTTGTGAAAAGTGCCAGTTATGAAAAAAGACTTGCAAATAAGAACTAATGTTCGTATAATTGCATTAAGAGCTATCAGACGAAGGAGGTGCTTTTTTTATGAAGTGTGTGTTTGACAGTAAGCGTATAGAAATGGGGAATCGCATACGTACATTGCGGAAGAGAAGAGTGGGAAGTCAGTCAGAATTTGCGGAGAAACTGGATGTATCTGTTATCACAATATCCCGGATAGAGAATGGCATGACAAAGATTGATGCAGAACTTCTGATCAAGATGTCAGAGGTTCTGCAGGTACCGGTGAATATCATCCTTGGAATTGGGCAGCAGGAATATTTTGTATAAATACAGTTTGGGTCAATAGATATTGATTGGGAGCACAAAAGATGGAAATTCTGGTAAGCGTAGGAATGATTATATTTGCCATTGCTTTTTTTTATGTATATTTTTTGGCATCAGCAATATTGTTTTGTGATGCCCCGGTTTCATTGATAGGTGCACTTTTTTCATTCTTTTGTTTGTGTCCGATTGGAAGACACAAAATACACATTGGCAGAGAAATGAAGTATCGATGGGCAGATTGTATAAGTGAAGTAAATCCTCTTTATGTGGCTGGATTTTTCAGGAAAAACGCATCAGATAAGAATATATTATCGAATCTTAAAGGGAAATTTTACTGTGAAACTGCGTTATGTGGGATTTGGGCAATAGCGTTTATATGCAAAATATATATGAATGCAAATATCTGGAAAATATGTGACTATATATTTGGAGGCTGTTTTGTGGTTGTTGAAGTGGTCTGGTGTTATTATGCTCTGTATTATAAATGGTATTACAATGAGGCTTTTCGTTACACAGAGGGACCGGATCATATATGGAAACCTTTCAGCAATATAGCGGAATATTCCAGAAATCCTCAATTTGCAAGTTCGTATTATTATTATCGTGTGCCGTTTGAAGAGATTAAGAACAAAATAGAGCAAGAATGTACTTCGCAGCAATATATTTTTGCAGGAGCATATAGCAAAAAGGAAGTGCACTCTATAATTTACTGGAAGAAAACGGAGAAGTCTGTTGAGATTTTACAGTTGGGGCAGATGCAGAAATATTCCGAAGAAAACATGCAGATATTAAATGAATTTTTTGCACATTTCTGGAAACAGGAACTGAGTGCGGAAAAACAAAAAGTAAAAGTTATTGCAATCTTGTGCATAGAAAATGCAAACCGGGAACTGAGGAGACATTTATTAAGCCTATGCTACGTTGACCAAAAAGATGGAGAACAGGGAAGATACAGACTTCCAGTAGTTATCCTGCATCAGGAAGAACCGCAGGTTCAGATTTTACCGTTATATTCAAAGTGGCGTGGTAAGAAAGAATATGATGAAATGAAAGAAGAAGTCAGTTCTATCCTGGGATTGAGTACTACAAGGGAAGAAGAATGAGCATAAATCGGAGGCGACTTTTTGCTGCCTCTGATTTTTCTATATTCACCCAAAGAAAACACTTGTTCGAAAAATGGAAGTGTAGTATACTTAATAAAGAATGGATAAGGAGAATGTATGAAACAGTTAGAAAAGGCCAGGAAATACGAAGAACTGTATAAGGAATTGTTTGACAGGAACAGTAAGGTAACCACGATTTGTCTGCTGTTGTGTGGTGCTTTTTGGGTGTTAAAACTCTACGTGTTGAGTGAACAGTGTCTTATATTGTTTTTCTTTTCTGGCGGACTGTATGGGGTGAGGCGAATTCATCGAGAGTATGTTCAACTGGGCGAATATTATTTGCCAGATCAGCTAAGAACATCATCTACCTGTAACAAAGTACTGTATAAAGGTAATGTAATTCCTGTTAGCAGGGCAAATGTAATTGATGTCTGGATATTGGTATGCTGTTTGGGGGCGGCGACGCTTTTGTTATGGATTGAATGCATCTTCAGTAAAGATATTGAAGGCACTCCGGCACTTATAATGTTTTATGGCATTGTGCCTGTTATATGTCTGGAATATATTTCTGGGTTTCGTACAGTGCATAGAAGGCTCAAACGTCTGACATGGAAAAATTTTCGATATCATATAGGTTGGTGTAACATCGGTGAAAAACTGCCGAAACAATATAAACTGGGAAATTGTGAGATAACAAAGGAAAACAGGATTTTTTTCAGGACATACTATACTGTAAAGACAACCAAAACTAATAACATCTATAAGAAAGTCATGTATTGTAGAAAAGAAGAAATAAATATAGGGTCTACATACGTTCTGTACGAAATCTGTGGTGTCCGATATATACAATAGCAAATCCATAAATCGAGGGAAAAATATAGTCGAACTGGAATTCTCGGGCATTGAGTATCTGAAATTGTTTCCGTATGATGAAGAATATACCTGTGAAATCCTTGGAGTAACTCTGATATTGGAGGACGGCAAAATATTCTGGTGTGACTGTGATGGCATATCAAAAGAAGAATTTCCAGATTACAGGGGAATTTCAATTTGCGCGTCGGAACTTAGGTGGCGCTGGGTAGATGGAAATAATATAGAAACAGAGCGGGAATAAGGGGCTAAATGGCTGGACGAAACGCGAATGGCTATGCTATAATGACCCACGATATAGAGAATTTTCGTGAAGCACATATATATAGAAGGGAGCACATCCAAGAATGATAGATCAGAGCAAAATCCGTAATTTTTGTATCATTGCACATATAGACCATGGCAAGTCTACGCTTGCTGACCGAATTATCGAGATGACTGGTACGCTGACTGAGCGTGAGATGCAGTCTCAGGTCCTTGACAATATGGAACTGGAGAGGGAGCGTGGTATCACGATCAAATCCCAGGCAGTCCGTATCGTGTACAAGGCGAGTGACGGGGAGGAATATATCTTCAACCTGATCGATACCCCAGGACATGTCGATTTTAACTATGAGGTTTCCCGAAGCCTTGCAGCCTGTGACGGCGCAATTCTTGTCGTGGATGCGGCACAGGGAATCGAGGCACAGACACTGGCGAACGTATATCTTGCACTGGATCATGATCTGGATGTCCTTCCGGTCATCAACAAGATCGATCTTCCGAGCGCAGAGCCGGATCGAGTTGTCAATGAGATCGAGGACGTGATCGGAATCGAGGCACACGATGCACCGAGGATCTCAGCCAAGACAGGACTGAATGTAGAGGAAGTTCTGGAGCAGATCGTTACGAAGATCCCTGCACCGAACGGTGATGTGGATGCACCGCTCAAAGCGTTGATCTTTGACTCCATTTATGATGCATACAAGGGCGTTATCGTATTCTGCCGTGTGCTGGATGGCCGTGTAAAGAAAGGAACACAGATCCGCATGATGGCGACAGGATTTACGACAGAAGTTGTAGAGGTAGGTTATTTTGGCGCAGGTCAGTTCATTCCATGTGACGAGCTGACAGCAGGCATGGTTGGATACATTACAGCAAGTATCAAGAACCTCGGAGATACCAGAGTCGGTGATACAGTAACGGATAATGAGAGACCGTGTGCAGAAGCACTTCCAGGATATAAGAAAGTACAGCCGATGGTTTACTGCGGACTTTATCCGGCAGATGGTGCCAAGTACGGCGATCTGAGAGATGCACTTGAGAAGCTGCAGTTAAACGATGCTTCCCTGTTCTTCGAACCAGAGACATCTGTGGCACTGGGCTTTGGTTTCCGCTGTGGTTTCCTTGGTCTTCTTCATCTGGAGATCATTCAGGAGCGTCTGGAGAGAGAGTACAATCTGGATCTGGTAACGACAGCACCGGGTGTTATCTACAAGGTTTACAAGACAAACGGCGATATGATCGAACTGACCAACCCATCCAATCTCCCGGATCCGTCAGAGATCGAATACATGGAAGAGCCGATGGTAAATGCCGAGATCATGGTAACAACCGAGTTTATCGGCGCAATCATGGATCTCTGTCAGGAACGCCGTGGCCAGTACATCGGAATGGAATATATGGAAGAGACGAGAGCACTTCTGAAATACAAACTGCCTCTGAATGAGATCATCTATGATTTCTTCGATGCACTCAAATCCCGTTCCAGAGGATATGCTTCCCTCGATTACGAGCTCTGCGGTTACGAGCGCAGTGATCTGGTCAAACTGGATATCCTTGTTAATAAGGAAGAAGTCGATGCCCTTTCCTTCATCGTACATGCAGATACTGCCTACGAGCGAGGACGTAAGATGTGCGAGAAACTCAAAGAAGAAATTCCGAGACAGTTATTCGAGATCCCGATCCAGGCTGCGATCGGAAGCAAGGTTATCGCCAGAGAGACTGTCCGTGCCATGCGTAAGGACGTACTTGCCAAATGTTACGGTGGTGATATTTCCCGTAAGAAGAAACTTCTGGAGAAACAGAAGGAAGGTAAGAAGCGTATGCGCCAGGTAGGAAACGTAGAAATCCCACAGAAAGCGTTTATGAGTGTCCTGAAGCTGGACGATAAATAATCGTTCGGGAATCGGAGGATAATAATGAAAAAAACAAGATCACGTTTATTGCTGACAGGTGCAGTCCTTCTGATGTGTACACTTCTGGCGGGCTGCGGATGCGGCAAGAAGAAAGCAGCAGATCCGGAAACAGAAGAAGTTATCAAGATCAGCATCACACCGGAGCCAACGCCTACGACTGCACCGGAGCAGGTAAATTCTGCAGCAGTTGTTTCAAGTGGTGGCGTAACGATGGTAAACAGCTATCTTGATGAGAATGCCGGATCTACATCTGCCAATACAGCAAGTGGAGCTGCGGTTGTGTCAGACAGTACTACGTCAGATAATGCTTCGACAGCAGATAATTCCAGTTTGTCAGACAACAGCACATCTGCGGATGCAAATATGTCTTCTGATACAGAGGGCGATTCTTCCGACAGCGGAGACAGCCAAGATTATTCAGAAGATGACAGCAGCCAGGATGATTCAGAATATGACGACAGTGAGGAAGATTACAGTGAGGAATACTAAGATTCCGCTGGAGTTATATGTGCACATTCCGTTCTGCGTCCGCAAATGCCAGTACTGTGATTTCCTTTCCGGACCGTCAGACCAGAAGACACGGGACGACTATGTAGATGCGTTGTGCAGGGAGATAAGAAGCATCTCACAGAAAAAAGTATATGAGGTCGTTTCTATATTCATCGGCGGCGGAACTCCATCTGTGCTCAGTGGAGAGCAGCTTTGCCGGATCATGGATGAGATAAAACAGGCATTTATTCTGAGTGAAGATACAGAGATCACAATGGAGGCAAATCCGGGAACAGTCAGTCTGGAGCAGTTGAAACTTTGCCACGAAGCCGGTATCAATCGAATAAGTTTTGGACTTCAGTCCACGGTGCAGCAGGAACTTGACATGCTCGGAAGGATCCACACCTACGAAGAATTTCTCCAGAGTTATCACTGGGCGAGGAAAGCTGGATTTTCCAACATCAATGTAGACCTGATGTTTGCAATACCGGGGCAGACCTGCGAGAACTGGAAGCACAATCTGGAAACCATCGCAGAACTTTCACCGGAGCACATTTCGGCCTACAGTCTGATCATCGAGGAGGGAACACCTTTCGCACAGAAGAAACTGATCCTTCCAACAGAAGATGAAGAATACCAGATGTACGAGGACACCGCGGAAATCCTGAGAAAATATGGATTCCATCAATATGAGATATCCAATTATGCCCGTGACGGCTTCGAGTGCAGACACAACAAGGGTTACTGGCAGCGCACAGAATATCTGGGGGCCGGTCTGGGAGCGGCATCATTATTTCAGGGAAAGCGTTTCAGCAATACCAGAGATATGCAGACATATCTGGCAGACAGCACAGAACCGGAGAAGATCCGGGAGGATGTTACAACGCTTTCCAGAAACAACGAAATAGAAGAATTCATGTTCCTGGGACTGCGTATGACAGAGGGAATCTCAGAAAGACAGTTTGAGAGAAATTTTGGATGCAGGATAGAGGATATTTATGGCTCTGTTCTGGCAAAATATAAAGAGATGGATCTGCTGGAACATACAGGCGAGTTCTGGCGATTTACAAGGAAAGGAATCCATGTGAGCAATCCAGTCCTGGCAGATTTTCTGCTGGATGAGTGAAACAGGAGGAGAGCTGGAACTCCCGGAGCAAACAGTAATACAGAATCAATAGTAGAGTTACTGAGAACAGTAATACTACAGAGAAACAGTGCAAATTAGATATAATGAGAAAGCAGAGGAGCATAAGAAATTATGGCGGAACATACAACTGAGAAGAAATTTATCCGGATTCGGGGTGCGAATGTAAATAACCTCAAGAATCTGAGCGTAGATATCCCAAGAGATGAATTTGTAGTACTGACAGGAGTCAGTGGTTCCGGCAAGTCTTCTCTGGCTTTTGATACCATTTATGCGGAAGGACAGAGACGCTATATGGAGTCTCTGTCTTCTTATGCGAGACAGTTTCTGGGACAGATGGAGAAACCAGACGTGGAGTCGATCGAGGGACTGCCGCCTGCAATCTCCATTGATCAGAAATCTACAAACAGAAACCCGCGATCTACCGTAGGAACAGTAACTGAGATCTACGATTACTTCCGTCTTCTGTATGCAAGAATCGGAATTCCGCATTGCCCGAAGTGTGGCAAAGAGATCAAGAAACAGACTGTAGACCAGATGGTAGACCACATCATGTCACTGCCGGAGAGGACCAAGATCCAGCTTCTTGCACCGGTAGTCCGGGGACGCAAGGGAACCCATGCGAAACTTCTGGATCAGGCGAAGCGAAGCGGATATGTCCGCGTCCTGATCGACGGAAACATGTATGAACTTTCCGAAGAGATCAAACTGGACAAGAACATCAAACACAATATCGAGATTGTAGTAGACCGTCTGGTAGTTAAACCAGGCATTGAGAAACGACTGTCAGATTCCATCGAGACTGTCCTTGATCTTGCAGACGGACTTTTGATGGTGGACACGATGGATGGAAATATCATAAATTTCAGCCAGAGTTTTTCCTGCCCGGACTGTCAGATCAGTATTGATGAGATCGAGCCGAGAAGTTTTTCTTTCAACAATCCGTTTGGAGCCTGCCCGGACTGTTTCGGTCTGGGATACAAGATGGAGTTCGATGTCGACCTGATGATACCGGACAAATCCTTAAGCATTTCAGAGGGAGCCATTACTGTGATGGGATGGCAGTCCTGCACAGACAAGGGAAGTTTTACAAGAGCGATCCTGGATGCACTGGCAAATGAATACCATTTCAGTCTGGATACTCCATTTCAGGATTATCCGGAAGAAATCAAGAACATTCTGATCCACGGAACCAATGGACACTCTGTCAAGGTCTACTACAAAGGACAGCGTGGAGAGGGAATCTATGACATCACATTCCCGGGACTTATCAAGAACGTGGAGCAGCGATACAAAGAAACAGGTTCTGACGCAATGAAGCAGGAATATGAATCCTTTATGCGCATCACCCCATGTAAGACCTGTAAGGGACAGCGACTGAAGAAAGAATCACTTGCTGTCACAGTCGGAGATAAGAATATTTATGAGATAACAGCGCTCTCCATAGAGAGGCTGTGTGATTTCCTGAAAGACCTGAAGCTTTCCAGCCAGCAGGAGCTGATCGGAAAGCAGATCCTCAAAGAAATCCGTGCGAGAGTTGGGTTCCTTGCAGAAGTAGGTCTGGATTATCTTTCTTTAAGCCGTGCGACCGCGACACTTTCCGGCGGGGAAGCGCAGAGGATCCGTCTTGCGACACAGATCGGCTCCGGGCTGGTCGGAGTTGCCTATATCCTGGATGAGCCGAGTATTGGACTTCATCAGAGAGATAATGACAAACTGCTGAGGGCACTGATGCGCCTCCGTGATCTGGGGAACAGCCTGATCGTGGTGGAACATGACGAGGATACCATGCGTGCTGCGGACTGTGTTGTGGATATCGGACCGGGGGCAGGCGAACACGGTGGAAAACTTGTCGAGATCGGAACAGCAGAGACACTGATGCAGAATCCGGATTCTGTCACAGGCGCATATTTAAGTGGCAGGATCAAGATTCCGGTGCCGACGGAGCGCAAACAGCCGACAGGATGGCTTAAGATCCGCGGAGCAGCGGAGAATAATCTCAAGCAGGTCAATGTGGATATCCCACTGGGCGTTATGACGAGTGTTACGGGAGTCAGCGGTTCCGGCAAGAGCTCCCTGATCAACGAAGTACTGTACAAGACTCTGGCAAGAGACCTGAACCGTGCGCGGACTATCCCGGGCAAACATAAGGAAATCCAGGGACTTGACCAGCTTGATAAGGTCATCAATATCGATCAGTCGCCGATCGGACGTACACCGAGGTCCAATCCGGCAACGTATACAGGCGTTTTTGACCAGATCCGAGATCTTTTTGCCGCGACTGCAGATGCGAAGGCAAGAGGTTACAAGAAGGGACGTTTCAGTTTTAACGTCAAGGGCGGACGCTGTGAGGCATGCAGCGGTGACGGAATCATCAAGATCGAGATGCATTTCCTGGCAGATGTCTATGTTCCATGTGAAGTGTGCAAGGGTAAACGTTATAACAGAGAAACGCTGGAAGTGAAATACAAAGACAAAAGTATTTACGATGTCCTGAATATGACAGTCGAGGAAGCACTGGGATTTTTTGAAAACGTTCCATCTATCCGCCGTAAGATCCAGACACTGTACGATGTAGGACTTTCCTATATCCGTCTTGGTCAGCCGTCCACTGAACTTTCCGGCGGCGAGGCGCAGAGGATCAAGCTTGCGACAGAACTCAGCAAACGAAGCACCGGAAGGACGATCTACATTCTGGATGAGCCGACGACAGGACTTCATTTCGCGGATGTACACAAGCTGGTTGAGATCCTGAAGCGTCTGACAGACGGCGGAAATACCGTTGTAGTCATCGAGCATAACCTGGACGTCATCAAGACAGCAGATTATATTATAGATATGGGACCGGAAGGCGGTGACCGTGGAGGTACGGTGATCGCAACAGGAACACCGGAACAGATCGCAGAGTGCCCGGAATCCTACACGGGCCAGTATGTGAAGAAATACCTGCAGCAATAGAGAAAATTGGGAAGGAGGCTATTATGCCTGCAAATGATATTGGAATCGATATGGGAACCAGCAGTTGTCTGGTTTATTCCACCGGCAAAGGTCTGATCCTCAAGGAGCCGACGGTGGTAGTATATGACAAGGATACAGAAAAGATCAAAGCAATTGGCGAGGAAGCAAAGCAAGTGGCGGGACATGCCTCTTCTAATATAGAGGTGATCCGTCCGATCCGCCAGGGCGTGATCACGGATTTCATTGTAATGGAAAAAATGCTCAAATATTTTATCCCGAAAGCAATGGGACGAAGAGCTTTTCGCAAACCCCGCATCAGCATCTGTGTGCCAAGCGGGATCACGGAGATCGAGCGCCGGGCAGTGGAGGAAGCAACCTTCCAGGCTGGCGCACGGGAAGTTTTTCTGGTCGAAGAACCGATCGCAGCAGCAATCGGCGCCGGTGTGGACATCACGAAACCATTTGGAAATCTGATCGTGGATATCGGAGGCGGAACGACAGATGTGGCAGTGATTTCCCTGGGCGGTGTTGTCGTCTCTTCTACGATCAAGGTAGCAGGGGATACGTTTGATCAGGCGATCATGAGCTACATACGCCGGACACATGGACTTTTTATTGGAGAGGACACTGCCGAGACGATCAAGATCAAGATCGGTACCGCGATTGAGGAAGCAAATCCGAGAGTGATGGAAGTCAAGGGACGAAATATCCTGACGGGTCTTCCAAAGACCATCAAGCTGACTTCGGAGGAAATCCGTGTGGCACTTAAGGATGCCACAAATCAGATCGTAGAGACCGTTCATGGTGTTTTGGAAAAGACACCGCCGGAACTTGCAGCAGATATCGTGGACCGTGGAATTGTTCTTGCAGGAGGCGGCGCAATGTTGAGTGGAATGGACACTCTGATCGAACAGAGAACAGGGGTAAATACACTGACGGTACAGAATGCAGTGAATGTAGTAGCTGTTGGAACTGGAAAATATGCAGAGATCATGGCGAGAATGGAAGAATGACCGCAGAGATCCGTGAACACAGAAACCAGGAATATCTGAAGTTTACTTTGGATGTCCTGGTTTTGCTGTACGGAATTCTGAGAAGCAGAAGAGAGGAACTATGAGTGAAAGCGTGACAGGGTATATCGATCATGTGATTTTTCGAAACGAAGAAAACGGATATACCGTAATGATATTAAAGGGCGTAGAAGATGAGGAAGAACTGACCTGTGTCGGATCATTTCCGGTGATTACGATGGGGGCTTCCGTGGAACTTACCGGAAATTATATCCAGCATCCGGTCTATGGAAAACAGTTTCAGGCAGCAACTCTTACCGAAAAAATGCCGGAAGATGCCATGGCAATGGAACGTTATCTGGGATCAGGCGCGATCAAAGGCATCGGTGCGGCACTGGCGGCAAGGATTGTGAGACGTTTTGGGCGTGAGACGCTTCGGATCGTGGAGGAAGAGCCGGAACGGCTGGCAGAGGTCAAGGGGATCAGTGAAAAAAAGGCGAGAGAAATTGCAGCGCAGGTTTCTGAGAAGGCTGACATGCGAAAAGCAATGATGTTTTTGCAGAAATATGGGATTTCTCTGAATCTCGGAGCCAAAATCTATCAGAAATATGGAGAAACAGTCTACAGTGTACTTCAGGAAAATCCTTACCGGCTTGCAGATGATATCAGTGGTATTGGTTTCAAGATTGCGGACGAGATCGCTTACAGGATTGGAATCCATACAGATTCAGATTACAGAATCCGAAGCGGGATGATGTATACTCTTTTGCAGGCATCAGGAGACGGACATGTATATCTTCCAAAGGAAGAACTGTTCCAGAGGGCTTCGGAACTTCTGGGGGTGGATCCTTCCTATATGGAAAAACATCTGATGGATCTTTCTGTAGACCGCAAGCTGGTGCAGAAAGAAGAGAACGGAGTGGTCCTGGTCTATCCGACCATGTACTATTATCTGGAACTTAACACAGCAAGAATGCTTAAGGAACTGGATATTCTCTATCCGGAAGATCCAGAGATGATCAACAGGAGAATCGCACAGATTGAAAAGGAAACAGACACTGTTCTGGATGAAATGCAGAAAAAAGCTGTCACAGAGGCGGCATGTCATGGTCTGTTTGTTCTGACAGGAGGTCCCGGAACAGGAAAAACAACCACGATCAATGCGATCATCCAGTATTTTGAGGGAGAGGGAGCAGAGATCCGGCTTGCTGCACCGACAGGAAGAGCGGCCAAACGAATGACAGAGGCGACCGGCTACGAGGCACAGACAATTCACAGACTCCTGGAATTATCCGGAATGCCTGAGGATGACAATAAGAGTGGTCAGGCAGTTCATTTTGAGAGAAATGCGGAGAACCCTCTGGAAGCAGATGTCATTATCATTGATGAGATGTCGATGGTGGATATTCAGCTGATACATTCACTTCTCCAGGCAATCATTGCAGGGACGAGACTGATTCTGGTAGGTGATGAGAATCAGCTTCCAAGCGTGGGACCGGGAAATGTACTTCGCGACATTATCAGAAGCATGGCATTTCCGGTAGTAGAGCTTAAGAAGATTTTCCGGCAGGCATCAGAGAGTGATATTGTCGTAAATGCACACAAGATCAACAAGGGAGAACAGGTGGTTCTTGACAATAAGAGCCGTGATTTCTTTTTTCTTAAGAGATATGATGCAGACATTATCATTCGCGTGGTAATTGCACTGATTCAGGAAAAACTTCCGAAATATGTAGAGGCGAAGCCTTTTGATATTCAGGTCCTGACTCCTATGAGGAAAGGACTTCTTGGCGTGGAACGGCTGAATCAGATTCTCCAGAGATACCTGAATCCGCCGGATGCATCAAAGAAAGAAAGAGAAAATGCACACGGACTTTTCCGCGAGGGCGATAAAGTCATGCAGATTCGGAATAACTACCAGATGGAATGGGAAATCCGGGGCCTGTATGGTATTCCAATTGAGAAAGGTATTGGTGTATTTAATGGAGATACCGGAATCCTCAGGACGATCAATGACTTTGCCGAGACAGCCGAGGTGGAATTTGAGGATGGCAGATGGGCAGAATATTCTTTCAAACAGCTGGACGAACTGGAACTTGCCTATGCGATCACGATACATAAATCGCAGGGGTCTGAATATCCTGCAGTTGTAATTCCGCTTCTGTCCGGACCAAGGATGCTTCTGAACAGAAATCTTCTTTATACAGCTGTTACCAGGGCGCGTAAGTGCGTAACCGTTGTCGGCAGTGAGGAGACATTCCGGGAAATGATCCGGAATGAGAAACAACAGCAGAGATACAGCTCACTGGATCGGAGAATCTGTGAGACAGAAGAGTAAGAGTGCTTCATCGGGGAGAAAGGACTTACTTGGAGAAATTTTTGAATATCCTGTATCCGAGACGCTGCCCGGTCTGTCATCAGATCCTTACTGAAAAGGGAATACTTGTCTGCCGGGCATGTGAGAACCAGCTGCATCCGATCATAAAGGATTATTGTCTCAAATGCGGAAGACCGGTGGCGCCGGAGGTGGAATTCTGTCCGGAGTGTCGGAAAGTGCACAGAGAGTTCGACAGAGGGAGAGGCGTTTTTCTCTATAATAACAGAATGCGGCAGTCGCTGCTTCACTACAAATATTATGGGAGCCGGGAATATGGTGAATACTATGCTGCTTCTATATGCAGATATATGGAAAGAGACATCCGGGCATGGAATCCGGAGGTGATCATTCCCGTTCCTATGTATCCGCGGAAGCAGCGGGAGAGAGGATTTAACCAGGCGGCAGACATTGCAGACAGGGTCGGAAGAAATCTGAAGATTCCGGTACCGGATCAGATCATACGAAAGACAAAGAATACCCGGTCGCAGAAAAAACTGAGTGCTGCTGAAAGAAAGCAGAATCTGAGAGAGGCCTTTCAGATTACTGAGAGAATGGACGGACTCAGTATACTTGTCATGGATGACGTGTACACAACAGGAAGTACGATAGAAGCAATGGCTCATGTCCTTAAGGGAGCAGGTGCAGACAGAGTGTTTTTTGTGACTCTCTGCATGGGCTGGATATGATAACAGCAGGGCATCGGCGGTGAAAAAAGGCTTTTCATGGTCATGGATATATGTTACAATTAATCTATATGAGTATTTCTGTCCGGTGGAAAGAAATACGGTTTTGTAAGGAGCAGACTATGATCAACGAAGAAAAAGTTAAGATAATGACAAAGCTTGCCATGTATGAGCAGGGCAGGGGCAGGAAACATCTTCCGGTCAGCAGATATTACAGAAGTGACTATATCGGGCTGGCACTGATCAAGAATTTTTTCCTGGTTACGATCGGATATGTGCTGATTGTTGCGGCAGTAGCGGTATATTTTGGAGAATATCTTCTGGAGAATATTCACAGAATGAATCTGGTCACACTTGGAATCTATCTGATTATCGGTTATGTGATTGTTCTTGCAGCGTATTCTATTCTGACGTATATTCAGTATTCCGTGAAATATTATCAGGCAAAGAAGAGTGTACGGGAATATTACAGCCAGCTTACAGAGCTGAATAAGATCTATGCGCGGGAAGAAAAGAAAATGTCCGCCAGAGGAACAGCGGGAGGTTATCGGAAATGACAGCATTACTGGAATTTAAACAGAAAATCAAAGGCTTATTTGCACAGTATGAAGTGTATGTGATGCCTCTTTTGAAATTTATCCTGGCACTGGTTTATTTTATATGGATTAACAGCAACATGGGATATGTGAAAGCTCTTGATAATATATTTGTAGTATTGATTCTGGCACTTGTCTGCAGTGTCCTTCCGACAGGAATGATTGTTTTTGCAGGATGTGCGATGATGGTGGCACACTGTTATGCACTCGGAATAGAAGTTGCCGGTTTCCTGCTGGTGCTTCTTCTTTTCATGCTGATTCTGTTTCTGAGATTCAGCGCAGGCAAGAACATTGTAATGGTGTTTACGCCACTGGCATTTGCATTTGATCTTCCGGCATTGCTGCCAATCGGATGCGGCCTTCTGAGTTCAACGGTATCTGCACTTCCGGCAGGCGGTGGCGTGATCATTTACTATTTTGTTCGCTATGTGAGAGTACAGTCCCAGGCACTTATGAGTGCTGATATGCAGATAGTAGACAAACTGACACTTCTTTCAGATGGCATTATGAAGAATGGTGAGATGTGGCTGACACTGCTTACATTTGTTGTTGTGATTCTTGCAGTCCAGCTGATCCGTACGAGACAGTTTGATTATGCATGGAGAATTGCAATCATTGCAGGCGGCGTGCTCTATCTTGTACTTATGCTTGCAGGCAGCATGTATTTTGGATTTTCTGTTCCTGTTGCATCACAGGTTATTTTTACCGTAGTTGCAGTTCTGCTTGGAATTGTTCTTGAATTCTTTGTGTTCGGAGGCGATTATACAAGAACAGAGCGTCTGGAATATGAGGATGATGATTATTACTATTATGTCAAGGCTGTGCCGAAGGCGCTGGTTGCAACTTCTGAGAGAAGCATCAAGAAGATCAACGGCGAGCCTGCACGCGATGACAGGAAACAGAATGAGCGTGTAGTGAATTTTTCTGCACCATTGTTCCAGGGAGCGGTTCCTCCGGAAAAAGAAAAAGCAGAACCGGATGTGACAGAAAATACGGCTGCTATCGAGAAAGCAGATCTCGATGACATCGATTTCGAAAAGAAACTGGAAGAATCACTGAAGGATCTGTGATCAGAACCGTAATTTATAACAGACAGAATATAACAACAAATAAAAAGACTAGGAGGAAAGCGTGTTTATGCAGAATATCACGGGTATAATGGGAAGGTATCTTTCGGATATCAATTTACCATCCATGAATATCATTGATATCATAGAAATTATTCTGATCTCATTTTTTGTGTATCAGTTTATGGTATGGATCAAATTTACCCGTGCTTATACCCTGCTCAAAGGACTTCTGGTCATTGGCGCTTTTCTTGTGATCGCTTATATCTTCAAGATGAATACGATCCTCTGGATCGTGTCCAGGCTGGCGGGGGCACTGATTACGGCAATCGTGGTTATTTTCCAGCCGGAACTCCGCAAGGTTGTGGAGCAGCTTGGACAGAAGAAGATCATGGCTTCTATTATTCCGTTTGATTCCGGCAAGGAAGTCAAGGAACGTTTTGCAGACAAAACAGTTAACGAACTGATCAAAGCCTGCTTCGACATGGGTGAAGTCAAGACAGGAGCACTGATTGTAATTGAGCAGGAGATCCGCCTGGATGAGTATATCCGGACAGGTATTAATGTAGATGCGATCCTGACGAGCCAGCTTCTGATCAATATCTTTGAACACAATACACCACTTCATGATGGGGCGGTGATCGTAAGAAAGAACCGGATCGTGGCGGCTACCTGTTATCTTCCGCTTTCAGATAATATGGAACTGAGCAAGCAGCTTGGAACGAGACACCGTGCAGGTGTGGGAATCAGTGAGGTGACAGATTCTGTGACGATCATTGTTTCTGAGGAAACCGGTCAGGTTTCCGTGGCAGAGGGAGGAAGGCTGATGCGGAATGTCAGCAGCACTGAACTCCGTGAAGTGCTTGAGAGGGCACAGAACAAGAAAATTGTAGATAACAATAAACTGAGACAATTTTTTAAGGGGAGAGTGAAGCATGAAGAAAAAAGTGGCAAATAATATCTCTCTGAAAATCCTGTCTCTTATTATTGCAGTAGTCGTATGGCTCCTGGTTGTAAACATTGACAATCCGATCGGGACGAAGTCTTTCGTGGTTTCAGATGTACAGCTTCTAAATGAGGCATATATTGATGCAGACGGTAAGATGTGTATACAGGACAGTGAACAGACACCGATCCGTGTGACGATCAAGGCACAGCGCAAGATCCTTGATAAGCTCACAGTCGCGGATCTTCGCGCAACAGCAGATCTGCAGCAGGCAGTAAGCCTGGATACAGATCCTGTGATGGTGCCGATTACGGTTTCCTGTGAGAAGGTTTTACCGAATAATATTGAGGTAACTCCGAATAATCTGAGTCTCCATCTGGAAGATAAGGATACACAGGAATTTGTGGTAAATGTTACTACCAATAATACGAAACCAGACAAGAGATATGAGGTAGGTTCTCTGACCTCCAATCCGGAGAAAATCAAGATTACAGGACCGAAGTCTCTTATTAATAAAATAGATAAAGTGAATGCTTCTATTGATGTGGACGGGGCAACAGAGGATGTGACCCAGGAAACAGAAGTGAAGATCATTGACAAGAATGGAGAGGAATTCTCCGACACAGATGCAGGTTATCTTAATATTTCCAAAGTTTATGTGACTGCAAGGTTGTGGAAAGTTCAAACTGATGTTAAAATAAGTGCGGAATACACAGGTACTCCGGCAAGTGGATATCAGGTGGAGAGTGTCAGTACGACTCCGAATGTGATCAGTATCGCAGGAAGTGAGGAGGCACTGGACAGCCTGAAGGATCAGAATAATACAATCTGGGTATCAGGAAATGCGGTTGATATTTCAGGTCGGGACAGTGATTTTGAGGCAAAGATCAATATTTCAGATTATTTGCCGGAAGGACTGAAGCTGACCAGTGATTCCAGTGAGGATGTTTTTGTCAGAGTGAATATTCTGCCGGAAGGCAGCAATGTCTGTGAGGTTCCAACCAAGAACATTACTGTTGAGAACCAGCCGGATGGAATGCAGGTGGCATTTGATACCGCCAATATAGAAGTCCGGATAAAGAAATCCGATGAAAGCCTGGATGATCTGACAGAAGATGAAATCAAAGCTTCTATTGATCTGGATGGCAAGGAAGAGGGCAGTTATGAAGTTCCGGTAAATGTCAGTGTTCCGAAGGGATATGAACTGGTAGATGAAGTTACCACAGGCGTGGAAGTTTCCAGAATTTCCACAGCAGATACAGGTAATTAATTACAGGAGATACAGAAGATGATCAGTCAGAAGATAACAGTCAGCAATCCGTCAGGGCTGCATCTGCGCCCGGCAGGGAATTTGTGTAATGAAGCAATTAAGTATGAATCCAGAATTGAATTTCTCTTTAGCGGAGGAAGCGCAAATGCCAAAAGCGTTTTGAGCGTTCTGGGTGCCTGCGTGAAATGTGGAGATGAGATTGAACTTATCTGTGATGGCATTGATGAGCAGGCGGCAATGGAAGCTTTGACCAGTGCAATCAGCAATGGTCTTGGTGAATAAAGGTGTTATGAGAATAAGGAGGAGAAGTTGTGAAGAAACGAGTTGTGGCAGTTTTACTGAGTCTGTCTATGTGCATGGCTACTGCAGCAGAAGCGACAGTTGCCAGTGCAGCGGATTTTTCTGCGGAAATTACAGCTGCAGAGGATAATGATGAATCTGTTGCAGATGAAACAGCGGACAGTCAGGGTGTAGAGGATTCTACAGTAACAATAGAGGACGGTGAAGTATCTGATGAAGAACAGAATGATGCAGAGACAACACCGGAAGCAGATGTGGCAGATGCAGCTGATTCAGAGGATGAAGTAGTTGTAGATTTCAGCCCAGAAGAAGATTTTACTTCTGATGCAGTATCAGCAGACCAGGTTGTTGATGACAGCACAGCTGATGCAGTTTCTTATACAGGAGAGAATGTAGTAAGCAGCACAGAGGCAGTTCTTTCTTATCACAGATGGGAGCCAATCACTGTTGGTGGACAGCTTAGATGGAAACTTGAAAAAATCAGTGGAACCAAGACAGCATCCGCAGAGGAAGCAGGAGATGCTGTACAGACAGACGATGCAGCAGATGCTGATGTTTCAACAGATGAGGCTGTTGAGGCAGATGTGGCAGGAGAAGCAGAAGAAACATCTGAAACAGATGGAGAAACAGCGGAGGTATCCGGAACAGTCGAGGAAACAGCAGATGCAGCAGAAGAAGTATCTGAAATTACCGAAGATACGGATACAGATGCAGTGAGTACAACAAAATCTTACTACACAGCAACGGATGGTCTGGTAAAGATCACCACACTGGATGGAGATGGAAATACAGTTTTCACCGCAAAATACGCTTTTGATGAGAAAGGCTATCTGATCACAGGAACAAGCCTTGTAGGCACCAACGGAGATGACCGCTATTATTTTGCAACAGCAGATGAAGTAGAGATCACAAAACCGGATGTAAACAGTGCTTACAGTGAAGTTGTAGCTCCATACAACTCCGCACTTGGTCAGATGCAGACAAATAAATGGGTATGGGATGGAAAGAAATTCACATACTTTAACAAGACAGGTGTCCTGGAATCCAAAAAAGAGGGAATCTACAAGATCGACAGTGACTATTATTATCTCAAGAGCACCGGTGTGCCGTTCATAGGAGAAAAAAGCACTACATACAATGGCAAATCAGGACTTTACTGGTTCAAGAGTGCATCCGGTTCAAAGGATATTCCGGGTAAGATGGCAAGAAATACCTGGATTGGAATCAACAACAACAGATGGCGTTACTTCGGAAGTGACGGACGTTATGTAAAGAAAGGTGTCGGAGCATACAAGGTTCTGAATAACAGCTCCAGGCTGTATCTCCTTGATGCAAACGGATATCTTATCAAAGGAAAACAGGTCAAAGGCGCTGATGGATATTATTACATGTCCAACAGCTCAGGTATTGCATATGCAAACCGTCTTGTTAAGGTTGGAAACTATAGATACTACTTTACTTCCAACGGCCGTCGTGCAACATGGAGAAATCGCTGGGTACAGCTTGCAGGAACAGGTTCTACCAAGTACGGCAGATATTACTACTTCGGAAGCGTTGCAGGACGTGTAGAAGAAAAGAAGGGAATGCAGAAGGTAGTTGTTAACAACAAATTTATCGGATGGTTCCTGTTTACAAATGGTGGTAACAACTATCAGAAAGCATGGAGTGGTTCCAGATACTTCCTCGAAGACGGACGTATGGCAAGTGGTGTTACCAAGGTAAATGGCAAATACTACTTCTTCCAGAGATCCAGCACAACACAGTATCGTGGTCAGATGTATAAAGGAACCTGGATCAAGTATAATAATAAGTATTATTATGCAGCATCCAATGGTATTCTTCCGGTTTCTGGATGGAGAAGAATCAGATGTGACGGTAAGATGTATTACTTCTGCTTCTCCAATTGTGCAGCACTGACAAACAGAAGTGCTACCCGCGCAGGAACCAAGGGATGGCTGGACAGCAGAGGAAGATTTACAACAGGATGGGTAACCATCGATTCCAGCAGAAACCTGGCACGTTATATCAACCCGGCAACAGGTAAATGGTATACAAATACCACAGCATGGATTGACGGTGTAAACTATCGTTTCAATAAATACGGAAACCGTGTTTATGACAGAACCAGCGAGTTCAAGCGCAGCAGATATTATCTGGAATGTGACCGTACAAACGGTGTTATGACTGTATACACAGACAGCAGCAAGAAGTATCCGATCAAGACGATCCGTGTTTCCGTAGGTAATCCTACATCACTGACTATAGCAGGAACCTTCACACTGACAAGATCTCTTCGCTGGCAGCCGCTGATGGGACCATCCTGGGGACAGTATGGTACTCATGTAGTAAATGGAATCTTTGTTCATTCCGTAGCAAGTGGTCTGATGAATGGAAATAACCTTCCGGCAAGCGAATATCTGAAACTTGGAAGCCCTGCATCTCATGGATGTATCCGTGCCTGCGTTGCAGACGCGAAATGGGTATATGAGAACTGCAATGGTTCCAAGCTCCGCGTATTCGATGGTAAATACAGTGCCGATGAATGCTACAAGGGACCTCTGGGAAGAAGACCTCTTACACCACTGAGAGGGAGCAAGACTTTCGACCCGACAGACCCGAATTACGCAAACAGATAATCAGAACAAAATAAACGCTCTCCCCTGGGGGGAGGGCGTTTTTCAGGAGGAAAAGAAAATATGAGAACATACCTGGTAACAGGCGGTGCCGGATTCATCGGTTCCAACTACATTCATTACATGTTTCAGAAATACGACAACGAGATCCGTATCATCAATGTAGACAAGCTGACGTATGCAGGAAACCTTGAGAACCTCAAGGACATTGAGAATAGAGAGAACTACACTTTCGTTAAGGCTGATATCTGCGACAGCGAAGCTATCATGAAGATCTTTGATGAGAATGATATTGACCGTGTCGTTCATTTTGCAGCAGAGAGCCATGTAGACAGAAGCATCCGTAACCCGGAAGTCTTTGTCAAGACAAACGTACTTGGTACTCTGGTCATGCTGAATGCAGCCAAATCTGCATGGGAACTTCCGGATGGAACCTTTAAACCGGACAAGAAATTCCTTCATGTATCCACAGACGAAGTATACGGCTCCCTCGAGGAAGATGGCGGCTTTTTCTATGAGACAACTCCATATGATCCGCACAGCCCGTACTCTGCAAGCAAGGCATCCTCTGATATGCTGGTAAAATCCTACATGGATACCTACAAATTCCCGGCAAACATCACAAACTGCAGTAACAACTACGGACCATACCAGTTCCCGGAGAAACTGATCCCGCTGATCATCAACAATGCGCTCCAGGGCAAGAAGCTTCCGGTATATGGTGACGGCAAGAATGTCCGCGACTGGCTCTATGTTATGGATCATGCCAAGGGAATCGACATGGTACAGGAGAAGGGACGTCTGTTCGAGACATATAACATCGGCGGACACAATGAGAAACAGAATATCCAGATCATCCATATCATTCTTGATACTCTTCAGGAAATGCTTCCGGAGGGAGATCCGCGTAAAGAACTCGTAAGCGAAAACCTGATCACTTACGTAGAGGACCGCAAGGGTCATGACCGTCGTTATGCGATCGCACCGGACAAGATCAAAGAAGAAGTTGGCTGGTATCCGGAGACATGTTTTGAGGATGGAATTCGCCTGACGATCCAGTGGTTCTTTGAGCATGAGGACTGGATGAAGAATGTTACCAGTGGTGACTATCAGAAATATTACAACGAAATGTACAAAACCAAATAAAACGCTCCGATCATTCAGACGGAGGCTGGAAATGCTGCAGGCATCGGAGGAGTCTCTGAGGCTTGCGGCATTTTTTGATGTTAGAAAGGATAATCATGAAAAAGATTGTAATCATCGGGGCAAATGATTTTCAGAAGCCACTGATTCAAAAAGCAAAAGAAATGGGATATGAAACGCACGTATTCGCCTGGAGAGAGGGCGCAACCGGTGCGGAGGATGCGGATTTTTTTTATGAGATCAGTATTGTGGAGATGGATGCGATCCTGGAAGAATGCCGGAAGATCAAACCGGATGCAGTTGCTACCATAGGCTCAGATCTTGCGAATATCACGGTACAGTATCTGGCAGAGAAACTGGGACTTCCGGGAAACAGCAGTGAATGTATCAGGCAGTCTACCAACAAATATGCCATGCGGAGCGCTTTCCAGAAAGCCGGGATCCCGGTTCCGTATTTTGCATGCGTCGGAGAAGGCGAGAGCGTGGAACCGGAGCATTTCCCGGTGATCGTCAAACCGACAGATCGTTCCGGCAGCAGAGCGATCACCAAGGTCACAGATCCG
>NZ_FR886722.1:47542-49534 GCF_000436615.1 Blautia sp. CAG:237 | reverse complement strand
CGTCTGAACTTCCGGGAGCGATCGAAGCCGCGATCACACAGTCTTTTGAGAAGAAAGCGATCGTGGAAGAATATATTTCCGGAGCAGAATACAGTGTGGAAACGATCAGCTATCAGGGAAAACACACCTGCCTTGCAATCACCAGGAAATTTACGACTGGAAGTCCGCATTATATCGAGGTTGGTCATTTACAGCCGGCTCCACTGACAGATGATATAAGAAAGCAGGTAGAAGAGACCGTATTTCGTGCACTGGATGCACTGGGAGTGGAATTTGGAGCGGGACACAGTGAACTCAGGATCAATGAAAAAGGCGAGATCCGCATTATAGAGATCGGGTCACGTATGGGCGGCGACTGCATTGGTTCCGACCTTGTACCTCTTTCGACCGGACAGGATTTTGTGGGCATGGTTGTGGACACCGCAGCCGGAAATCCGCCTGTCATCAAAGCGAATGAGCCGCATATATCTGCGATCCGTTTCCTGATGAATGAAAATGACCTGCGTCTTTTGAATGATATCAAACAGAATCATCCATCTAATCTCAAAAAAGTTGTGATCGAGGGCGATGTAAAAACCGCCAGCATCACAGACAGCGGCAGCCGTCCGGGATTTTTTATCCTGCAGGCAGAGTCTTATGAAGAGATGGAAACACTCCTTCATCATGGACCGTGGGAAAATCCAATCCATGTTTTTGACACACCGGTTCAGAAACTCCGCTATAATGATGGCAAAAATACATTTTTTATGAAGAGAGATGATCTTCTTCCGTTTGCTTTTGGTGGAAACAAGGTGCGTTTTGCGCGGAAGTTTGTGGAAGATATGCAGGAAGAGCATTGCGACAGCATGATCATCTACGGAAATTATCACTCCAATCTCTGCCGTATCCTTGCAACGCTTTGTCATGAGCTGGAGATCCCGTGCTATATGGTCCATAATACTGAGGATATCAAAGAAGACAGAGAGACGAGTAACAGCCGTATCATCCGGCAGATGGGAGTTGTAGAGATCCCATGCGGCAAGGCGGGAATCGCAGCAGCAGTGGAACAGGCTATGGCAGAACTGCGTGAAAAGGGATACAAACCGTATTATATTTACGGGAATTCCAGAGGCCAGGGCAGAGAATGGGTTCCGATGAGAAGCTACGAAGCTGTGTATGACGAGATCTGCTGTTACGAAAACAGACACGGTGTTCATTTTGACTATATTTTTCTTGCATCCAGTACAAATGCGACACAGTCCGGACTTCTTGCGGGAAGTCTGCGTCAGGGAGATGACCGCAGGATCGTGGGGATCTCCGTTTCCCGAAATGCCGCAAGAGGCAGGGAAGTCATCACCGGAAATCTCAGAGAATATGCAGAAAAATTCCACAGAACACTTCCGGACGATCTGGAAGACCATATCCATTTTACAGATTCCTATATGGAGGGCGGATATGGTGCATGGTCAGAACCGGCAGCAGATCTGATCCGTCAGATCTATGGCAGTGAAGGAATCCCTCTTGATATGACCTATACAGGAAAGGCTTTTTATGGTATGGTTAAATATCTGGAAGAGAATCAAATCCAGGGAAAACAGATCCTGTTTCTTCATACAGGAGGAACACCTCTGTTTTTTGACTTTCTTGAACAAGAGGATAAATAAGCATGAAAAAATTAATGATCCTGGGAGCGAGTTATTCTCAGCTCCCTCTTTATGAAGCTGCCAGGAAGCTTGGCGCAGCAACCGTAGCCGCCAGCACACCGGGAGACTGGCCGGGATTTGCAGTGGCAGATGAGAGCGTCTATGCAGACATCACCAATCCGGAGGCAATCCTTAAAGCAGCACAGGAAAAGGGAATCGATGGCATTGCAACCTGTTGTCTGGATGCAGGCGTGCGTGCACTTGGATACACCTGTGAGAAGATGGGGCTGATCGGTCCGTCAGCCAGAGCTGCTGATATCAGCAATGATAAATTTAAGATGAAAGAAGCTTTTATGGCAGGAGGCGTGCA
>NZ_FR886722.1:26955-47517 GCF_000436615.1 Blautia sp. CAG:237 | reverse complement strand
AGGAGGCGTGCAGTGCGCGAGACATATCTGCATCCACAGTCTGGAAGAAGCACTTGAGAAACTGGAATTTCCGGTAGTCCTCAAGGCTGTAGACCTTATGGGAAGCAGAGGAATCTTTCGCTGCAATACCAGGGAGGAGACTTTTTTCTATTATAATAAGACTATGGAAGCAACACGAAAGGACTACTGTCTGGTCGAAGAATTTATCGAGGGTCAGGTGCTCGGATGTGAAGCTATGATCCGTGATGGAAAACTGCTTTACTGTCTGCCGAACAATATCGAAGCTTTTCAGAGCTATGTGCCGACTCCGATCGGTCATTCCGTTCCGTACAGGAAACAGGAAGAACTTGGGGCAGAGGTCCGGCATCAGGTAGAACTTGCCATCAAAGCAGTGGGACTTGATAACTGTCCGGTCAACTGCGACCTGATCGAAAAAGACGGAAAGATCTATGTGATCGAGATCACCGGAAGAGCGGGAGGAACCTGCCTGCCGGAAATGGTAAGCATTTATTATGGAATCAACTATTACGAGGCGATTGTTCGACTGGCTCTCGGAATGGATGTGGAAGAGATGTTCCGTGGCAAAACATCCGGTGTGGCAAATCTTTCCAGAACGCTGCTTTCAGAGAAAGATGGTGTTGTAAAAGCTATCCACAATGAGAATGAACCGGCAGAGGATATTGTGGATCTTTCCTTTAATATTGCACCGGGTGAGGAAGTACATCACTACACAAACGGCAGAGACCGGCTGGGTCAGGTGATCCTTCAGGGAGAAAGCCTTGAGTCCTGCGAGAAACGTCTGCAGGAGATTTTGTCGAAAATAAACATTGAATTTACGGTATGATTGTGAGAGAATAACATGAGAAATTACATTAGTTCAAAAAAAAGTATTTTTCTGATGCTTCATATCAGCCTTCTGTTCAGTTCACTGAGTGGAGTCTGCTCCAAAATGGCATCCCGGTATACAGATCATATATTCTCTGTGAGCTTTATTTTCTGGTTCGGGCTTGTTTTTGTGATCATGTTTGGATATGCGATCATCTGGCAGCAGATCCTGAAACGGATGCCGCTGACTGTTGCCTATGCCAACCGTCCGGTCACACTGATATGGGGAATCATATGGGGAGCACTGATCTTTGGCGAAAAAGTCACCTGGAATATGATCGCAGGTGCGGCCGTAATCTTTGCCGGGATTTATCTTGTAACAGGAGAGGATGGAGAGAAAGGCGGTGAGAATTCATGAACCGTCTGGAGATATCTGTCTGCATTCTGCTTTTTTCTGTGTTTATTTCATCTGTTTCCCAGATCTTACTGAAAAAAGCAGCCAACAGAACCTACGAGAGTCCACTGAAAGAATATCTGAATCCGCTGGTGATAGGAGCGTATGGAATGTTTTTCTGCTCTGTGATCCTGACGATGCTGGCACTTAAGTATGTGCCGCTTTCCATGTCACCGATCCTGGAATCTACAGGTTATATTTTTGTGTCGGTGATGGGATACTTTTTTCTGAAAGAGAAATTTACGAAGAGAAAACTGGCAGGATTTGCACTGATCCTGGCAGGAGTTATTATATTTAACATATAGAGAAATGAGGGATATAGGACATGCTGGTATCCATTGTCATACCATGCTATAATTCAGAACATACCATCGGCAAAGTGGTAGAACTGGCTATAGAAGAATTTGAGAAACTGAAAGACTACGAGTGTGAATTTGTGCTGGTCAACGATTATTCCAGGGATGGAACGTGGAATGCGATCCATGCATTGGCAGAGAAGCATCCGAATGTCAAGGGAATCAACCTTGCCAAGAATTTCGGACAGCACAATGCGATCATGGCGGCTATGAATCATACGGAGGGAGATCTGATCATTGGAATGGATGATGACATGCAGAACCATCCGTCGCAGATTCCACTTTTTCTGGACAAGATCCAGGAGGGATATGACATTGTATTCGGCGTGTTCAAAGAACGAAAGTTTTCTGCATTCAAGAATCTGACAGGAGCAGTCAGCAGATTTCTTCTGTGGCATCTGCTGGACCGTCCGAAGGATATCCAGATGAGCAGTTTCTGGTGCTGCCGCCGTTATGTGCGTGATGAGATCGTGAAGTATGATGGATACAATATCTTCCTTCAGGTACTGTTTTTCCGCACAACACATAATATTGCCAATATCGAGATCGAGCACTTTGAACGCGAGGTAGGAACGTCTAACTATAACTTCCGCAAGGGACTGAATCTGTTTCTTTCCTGCCTGAATTTTACAGTGATCCCGCTCCGTGTGTCGACATTTTTCGGAACATTGTTTTCAGCGGCTGGCTTTATCGGGGCAATCGTTGTACTGGTCCGTAAGCTTCTGGATCCAACGATCGCGATTGGCTGGTCTTCTCTGATGTGCGCGATGCTGGTGCTCTTTGGAATTGCATTCCTGATGCTCGGAATCATCGGAGAATATCTCGGTAAGCTGATGCTGAATATCAACAGGACTCCTCAGTACGTGATCCGGGATAAGGCAAATATCACATCCGAAGAAGAAAAGAGGTAATACATGATAGATTTTAACAGACCGGCGATCGTCGGAAATGAATTAAAATATATTCAGGATGCTGTGGCGCAGGGGATGCTCTGTGGAGACGGCAAGTATACAAAGCTCTGCTCAGAGTGGATGAAGAAACGCTTTGATGTAAATCAGGTTTTTCTTACGACTTCCTGTACACATGCACTGGAGATGGCGGCTTTTCTCTGTGACATTCAGCCGGGGGATGAGGTGATCATGCCTTCCTACACGTTTGTTTCAACTGCAGATGCATTCGTGCTTCGCGGAGCAAAGATCGTTTTTGTAGATATCCGTCCGGATACCATGAATATTGATGAGAACCTGATCGAGCAGGCGATCACAGACAAGACCAGGGCGATCGTTCCTGTCCACTATGCAGGTGTGGGCTGTGAGATGAACAAGATCATGGAACTTGCGAAGAAATACAACCTCAAAGTTGTTGAGGATGCTGCACAGGGCGTGGAGGCATATTACCACGGCAAGGCTCTTGGAACGATCGGCGATTTTGGCTGCTACAGTTTCCATGAGACAAAGAACTATACGATGGGAGAGGGCGGCGCGCTCGTTTTCCAGAAAGACGAATACCAGGAAAAAGCAGAGATCCTTCGTGAGAAGGGAACTGACAGAAGCAAATTTTTCCGTGGACAGGTAGACAAATACCGCTGGATCGATTATGGATCTTCCTATCTTCCGAGTGAGATGAATGCGGCATATCTTTATGCACAGCTTGAGGAATGTGAAAAGATCAATCACAAACGCCATGAGATCTATGATTATTATCATGCAAATCTTAAGAATCTTGAGGACGAGGGCAAGATCCAGCGTCCGTTTGTGCCGGAAGGCTGTGTGCATAATGCACATATGTATTATATCAAGACCAGGGATCTGTCCGTAAGGAGCCGTCTGATCGCTTACCTCAAAGAAAATGGTATCTGTACAGCATTCCACTATGTTCCGCTGCACAGTTCACCGGCCGGCGAAAAATTCGGCAGATTCAGCGGCGAGGATGTATATACAACAAGAGAGAGTGAGCGTCTGGTGCGTCTTCCGATGTTCTACGATCTCTCAGAGACAGATATGGAATACATTGTAGAAAAAATACAGCAATTTGAGTTTTAAATGGAGGTAACACCATGAAAAAAAGAATATGCCAGATGGCTGCGTTGGGAAGTGCTCTGCTTCTGGCGTTTTCTGCACCCGTACAGGCAGCTGCTGTTACTACGAACGGTACGCCTGCGGCAGTTGCAACCAATAATATTCAGAACTGGCCGGCTGGTCCGGAAACTACATCGGAAGCAGCGGTTCTGATCGATGCCGATACAGGAGCGGTTCTTTATGACAAGGGAATGAATGAATGCCGTTATCCTGCAAGTACGACGAAACTGATGACGATCCTTCTGGCAACCGAAAACAGTTCGCCGAGGGATATTGTAACATTTACAGAGACAGGAATCCGTGACGTGACCTGGGACAGCAGTAATATCAATGCACAGCTCGGGGAGCAGATGACAATGAAAGACTGCTGGTTTGCTGCCTACATTAAGTCTGCGAATGAAGTCTGTGCGCAGATTGCAGAGTATGTCGGCGGTTCAGAGGCGAATTTTGTCGATATGATGAATCAGAGAGCCAAAGAGCTTGGCTGTACGCACACACATTTCGCAAATGCCAGCGGTCTTCCGGATGAAAATCATTATTCCAGTGCCCTGGATCTCGCAAAGATCATGCGTGCAGGACTCCAGAATGCGAGATTCCGCAAGGTGATCGAGAGAGTCGGCTACACGATTCCGGCAACAAACTTAAGTGAATCCAGACCGATGCACACACATATGCCGCTGATGGCAAAGGAATCTGATCTTTATTATGAAGGATGTATCGGAGGAAAGACCGGGTTTGCGAATGAAGCAGAGCATACACTGGTTGTTGCGGCGGAGAGAAACGGCAGGACTTATATTGCAGTGACCATGAGGGCTGCTGATCTGGGAATCAACTGTACAGACAGTACTGCATTATTTGACTATGCATTTAATAATTTTGATACAATTGATGTAAATGGAACAAAGATGACGGTTCCGGCGGGAACTACAGTCAATGATCTGACTACAGAAAGCGTAGACAGAAACGGAAAAACCATGAACCGTTATTATTACAATGGGCAGTATGTAGGGTATGTGGTGGCTGCAGATCCTACACCGACACCTACGGAGGCTCCGCAGAATGAGGAGGAAGCGACAGCAGACATTTCGACGGATCAGACTGCAGAGCAGACGGAAACAGCAGTACAGGACAGCCAGACGGAAACAAAGGGACTTTCCCAGACATCCAAAATCCTTCTTGGAGTTATGGCTGGTATGGGTGTACTCCTGATCATTCTTCTGATCCTGCTTCACAGAAAAAATTATTAGAGTACTTTTATAAGATAAAAGGAGGACAATCAATGAAAGGTATTATTTTAGCAGGCGGCTCCGGAACCAGATTATATCCGCTGACCAAAGCAATTTCCAAACAGATCATGCCGGTATACGACAAACCGATGATCTACTATCCACTGTCAACCCTGATGCTTGCAGGGATCCGTGAGATCCTGATCATCTCCACACCACGTGACCTTCCAGTATTCCGTGAACTGCTCGGAGATGGCAGGCAGCTTGGCATGAGATTTGAATATGCAGTGCAGGAACAGCCAAGAGGACTGGCAGATGCGTTCATCATCGGCGCTGATTTTATCGGCAACGATGCAGTGGCACTTGTCCTCGGAGACAATATCTTCTATGGACAGAGTTTCTCCAGAGTACTTCTGAATGCTTACAAGTGTACAGAGGAAGAAAAGGGAGCAACGATTTTCGGCTACTATGTAAGAGACCCGAGAGAATACGGTGTTGTAGAATTTGATGAGAACGGCAGAGCCCTTTCCATCGAAGAAAAACCGGAGCATCCGAAGTCAAACTATGCAGTTCCGGGACTTTATTTCTATGACAATGATGTTGTAGAGATCGCAAAGAACGTGAAACCGTCTGCAAGAGGCGAGATCGAGATCACCAGCATCAACAACGAATACCTGAGAAGAGGAACTCTTAAAGTAGAAACTCTTGGAAGAGGATTTGCATGGCTGGATACAGGAAACCATGATTCTCTTCTTGATGCGGCAGATTTCGTTGCAGCATTCCAGAAACGTCAGGGACTTTATATTTCCTGCATCGAGGAGATCGCGTACAAACGTGGATTTATCACAAAAGAGCAGCTTGTCGAACTGGCACAGCCGCTTCTCAAGACTGCCTATGGCAAATATCTGATCGAAGTAGCGGAGGGATTATAAAATGGGTAAGATCACAGTAGAAACCTGTCATATCGAAGGACTTAAGGTCATCACACCGACTGTATTCGGGGATGAACGCGGTTATTTCATGGAAACATACAATTACAATGATTACAAGGCAGCAGGAATCGACATGGAATTCGTTCAGGATAACCAGTCAAGCTCCCGCAAGGGCGTTCTCCGCGGACTTCATTTCC
Source organism: Blautia sp. CAG:237 (assembly GCF_000436615.1). Taxonomy (NCBI): domain Bacteria; kingdom Bacillati; phylum Bacillota; class Clostridia; order Lachnospirales; family Lachnospiraceae; genus Blautia; species Blautia sp. CAG:237. The sequence continues at coordinate 41,449 of NZ_FR886722.1, read as the reverse complement.
AGATCAACTATCCGCAGGACAAACTTGTACGTGTTGTAAGCGGAGAAGTATTTGATGTTGCCGTTGACCTGAGAGAAGGTTCTGAGACTTACGGACAGTGGTACGGTGTTGTTCTGTCTGCTGAGAATAAGAAACAGTTCTTCATCCCAAAGAATTTTGCACACGGATTTGTTGTACTTTCTGATACAGCAGAGTTCGCATACAAATGTACAGACTTCTATCATCCGAATGATGAGGGTGGACTTGCATACAATGATCCTGACATCGGCGTACAGTGGCCGATCCCGGAGGATATGGAACTGATCCTTTCTGACAAAGACCAGAAATGGGGAAGTTTCAAGGAATACACTGCAAACAGGGGTAAAAAGGATTGAATAAAAATACCTGGCTGCCTGGAGAAATCTACAGAAACAGAAGATTAGTCTTTTCTCTGGCAAAAAATGATTTCAAAACAAAATATGCCGGTTCCTATTTCGGAACAGTATGGGCGTTTATCCAGCCGATCGTTACGATCTGTGTCTACTGGTTTGTGTTTGGTCTGGCACTTCGGAATGGTTCTGACAAGGGCGTTCCGTTTGTACTCTGGCTGATCGCAGGTCTTATCCCGTGGTTTTTCTTCCAGGAGGGACTGACGGGTGGAACGAATGCACTTCTGGAATACAATTATCTGGTCAAGAAAGTGGTATTCAATATCCGCATCCTGCCGGTAGTAAAGGTATTTTCAGCGGTGTTTGTCCATTGCTTTTTTGTAGTGATCGTTCTGGTGATCTACACCTGCATGGGATACCCGCCGAGCCTGTACGCCCTGCAGCTTGTGTACTACAGTTTCTGTATTTTTATGCTGATCCTTGCTGTGACTTATATGACAAGTGCGGCAGTCGTATTTTTCCGCGACTTAAGCCAGATCATCAACATTGTCCTGCAAGTAGGTGTCTGGGTGACTCCGATCATGTGGGACTTCAATGATCTCGGGCTTGGCGGGATCCTTCAGAAAATACTCAAACTGAATCCGCTGTTTTATATTGTCCAGGGGTATCGTGACTCCCTGATAAACAAAGTGGCGATCTGGGACCACCCTGTACTGACACTTTATTTCTGGGTATTCACGCTGGCAGTAGTTATCTTCGGAACCAGACTGTTCAAAAAACTTCAGGTACACTTTGCAGATGTACTGTAACATGGAGAGTAAAATGAGTGAATTTGCAATTCAGGTAAAACATCTGGACAAGATGTACAAATTATATAACAAACCCTCAGACCGTCTCAAAGAGGCACTGGGGTTCAAGGTTCCGGTGCGGGAGCATTATGCGCTCCGCGATGTGAGCTTCGAGGTCCGAAGGGGCGAGACCGTGGGAATCATCGGAACAAATGGTTCCGGTAAATCCACGATCCTTAAGATCATCACAGGCGTACTGAATCCTACCGGCGGCGAAGTGACGGTAGATGGACGTATCTCAGCACTTCTTGAGCTGGGAGCCGGATTCAATATGGAATACACAGGGATCGAAAACGTTTATCTCAACGGAACCATGATGGGATTTTCCAAAGAAGAAATTGATTCCCGTCTGCAGGATATTCTGGATTTTGCTGATATCGGAGATTTTGTTCACCAGCCGGTCAAGGCGTATTCAAGCGGTATGTTTGTCCGCCTTGCTTTTGCAGTGGCGATCAATATCGATCCGGAGATCCTGATCGTAGATGAGGCACTTTCTGTAGGAGATGTTTTCTTCCAGGCAAAATGCTACCGTAAGTTCGAAGAATTCAAGAAGATGGGAAGGACCATCCTTTTTGTAAGCCATGATCTGAGCAGTATCGCGAGATACTGTGACAGGGTCGTTCTTCTGAACAAGGGTGTGAAGCTGGAAGAGGGATCCCCGAAGCAGATGGTAGATATGTACAAGCAGCTTCTGGTCGGGCAGGACCCGACGAAGCAGCAGGTGCAGGAAGAGAAGCCGAAGGAAAGCTGGAGTGAAGAATTCCAGGTCAATCCGAACATGCTGGAATATGGCAGTAAGCTTGCGGAGATCACAGACTTTGCCGTGATCGATGACAAGGGCAGATCCACGAATACCATCGAGAAAGGAAGTTCCTTCCAGATCCGCATGAAAGCTGTGTTCCACGAGGCGATCCAGGAGCCGATCATGGCATATACTTTCAAGGATATCAAGGGTACGGAGATCACCGGAACCAATACCATGTTCGAAAAGATGCATATCGAGCATTCGGATGAAGGTGACACCTGTACGGTGACTTTCACACAGAAGATGTTCCTTCAGGGCGGAGAGTATCTGCTCGCATTTGGCTGTACGGGATACAAGGATGGAGAATTCACGGTATTCCACAGACTTTATGATGCATGCAACATCACGGTTGTTTCCGAACAGAACACCGTAGGTTTTTATGACATGGATTCACAGGTAGAGATACAATACGGAGAAGAAAAATGAGTGAAAAAATAGGACAGGTTGTGCTGGATGACACGTATTATCCGGGAAAAGATTTATATACAGACGGTGCGATCGAAGATGAGATGCTGGAGATCGCCAGGACTTATCCAGAAGAAAAATGGAATCAGGTGATCGCAGAGCGCAAAAGCTGGCCGATCCTGTATCATTTTTCACATATCAGAGAAAATATCTTAAGCTGGCTTCCATTCACAGGAGAAGAAAATGTCCTGGAGATCGGTTCCGGCTGCGGCGCGGTGACTGGCGCACTGTGCAAGAAGGCAAAGAGCGTGACCTGCATCGAACTGTCACGCAAGAGAAGCCTGATCAATGCCAACAGACATAAGGACTTTGATAATCTTAAGATTCTTATGGGCAACTTTCAGGATATTGAGAAAAATCTTACCGAAAAGTATGATTACATCACGCTGATCGGTGTATTTGAATATGGAGAGGCTTATATTCAGAGCAGTACTCCTTATGTAGATTTCCTGAAGATCATTTCCAGACATCTCAAACCGGACGGCAAGATCGTCCTTGCGATCGAAAACCGTTTTGGACTGAAATACTGGGCGGGCTGTACAGAAGATCATTTCGGAACGCTTTTTGAAGGACTGGAAGGATATCCGACGACAAAAGGTGTCAAGACCTTTACGAAGAAGGAATTCAATGCCATCTTACGAGAGGCAGGGGACCTCAAAGCATCCTGGTATTATCCATTTCCGGACTACAAACTTCCAATGACGATCTATTCTGATGAGCGTCTTCCGTTCAAGGGCGAACTGAACAGGCTGGAGACGAATTATGACAGACTGCGCCTGCAGCTTTTCCAGGAGTCACCAGTATATGATTCTCTTCTGGACAATGATCTGTTCCCGGAGTTTTCCAATTCGTTCCTTCTTCTGATCGGCAGGGAAAAGCCGGAGATCGCAACGGTATATTCCAAATTTTCCAATGAGAGATCATCGGAATTCGCCCTTCGTACCGATATCTGCAAAGAAGGCAAAAAAGATCGTTTTGTTCGAAAAGTTCCGACAGAAACTACAGCAGAGAAACATGTACGGAATCTGGAATCCCTTTCCAGAGAGATGGCAAGGATCTATGCCAAAGAAGGTCTGGAACTGAACCAGTGCATACTGGAAAAACAGGGTGTCCGTCTGGAATTCCTCAAGGGAAAGACGCTGGAAGAACATCTCGATGCGCTGGTAGAACAGGGCAGAAACGAAGAGGCAGAGAAGCTTCTGTTCCGTTATGTTGAGAAGGTACGCCGGATCCACAGTGGAGAAGCTTTTTATAAAACACCGGAATTTGTCAAAGTATTCGGAAATGTTTCACAGGAAGGAACACTTTCCTGTAGTGGAATCTCCAATATCGATCTGGTTCCGGCAAATATCCTGATCGACAATGACAGGATTTCCGTGATCGATTACGAGTGGACGTTCCGTTTCCCGATCCCGGGCAACTTTATCATTTACAGGATGATCCATTATTATCTGGAAAGTGACGGCAAGCGCCGTGCGCTCAAGGATATGGATTTCTATACGAAGGCAGGTCTGACAGAGAAAGAACTGGAGATCTATGCTGCAATGGAGCGTAATTTCCAGAATTATATCAAGGGCAGCCATGTACCGCTTCTTGACATGTATGAGGATGTTTCACCGGGCAAAGTTGATGTACTGTCTTATTATGAGCAGCTCCGGATCGCAGGTGCAGAGCGGAAACTGCAGGTATTTTATGACAGAGGAAATGATTTCAACGAAAGCGATTCAGCCGTCTATCCGATGGCGAAGACCGGACTTTCTCTGAAGATTCCGATTTCGAAGGATGCAAAACGTCTGAGACTTGATCCTGGTGAGGCAGCAGGAGGACTTCTCCTTCACAGACTTGCCTTTGATGATGGCAGCAAGGCTGTTTTTTACAGTAACGGATTTGACATGGGCGATGGAAGATATTATTTCGGAGCCGGTGACCCGCAGTTTATCATTGAGCATGTTCAGGGCAAAACTCTGGATATCGAGATCGAAGTATTGAAAGAGCAGGAAGCAAGGGAAGAATTCTGGCAGAAATTCTCACAGGTATCTTCACAGAAAGAGCAGGAGATCCAGAGACTGAACCAGAAAATACAGCAGATGGAAAACACAAAAGTCTGGAAGCTGTACCGAAGCATTAAAAAAAATTAAAGAGGATGTAGAATGGGTGATTTTTGTTTCAGCATAGATGAAGAACGTTACGATGACAGACATGGTCATGTGCTGAGTCTGGACGGATGGTATTCACATCCTGACAGAAAAACATATGGATTTGAACTTCTGGGAGATGGCTATGATACGGTAGAACTGCCAGAGATCCAGAGACGGGAGCGGCCGGATGTCGCACAGGCTCTTGGATGTGAATTCGGGGATTTTCTGCCGGGATTTACCGTTCAGATCCCGGAGGTACTGAAACTGGCAGAGAAATATCAGAGCCTGGAACTTTTTCTCCGCGACGGGGAAGAACGTGTCAGCATCTGGGAGATCAGTGCAGACGAACTGGATGAATTGATCAAAGAAAATCTTGTGGAATATCATCTGGACCGTGTTGAGATCCTGTATGATACGATGCTGGAGATCCAGGGATGGGTCGTTGATCAGAGAGGAAGCGTGGAAGTGACGGTACATCAGGAGGATGCATCACTTCTGGACTGCCGGATCAGCAGAGGACGCAGACCGGATGTGGTCGAGAGAAGAAATCTTGATGAGGAATATAAGACGCAGGAGATCGGATTCCGGATCTCTGCGGCGCTTCCGGAGATCAAAGGCGGAGAGATCATTCTTCATTTCTGTGGTGATTCTGTCACCAAAACATATACGATTGACATCGAGGAACTTCGGAAACAAAATAAACCAAAAGGATTCTTAAGCAGGCTTTTTGGCAAAGAGAGTGTGGCAGAAGGTGGATATGAAGCATGGCTTGCGCGCCATAAGGTGGATAAGAGAACCCTTCGCAGGCAGAAACATGCTGCTTTTGCACAGAAGCCGCTCATCAGCATTGTAATTCCGCTGTACTGCACACCGCTTCCTTATCTTAAGGAACTGCTGGAGTCTGTCCGCAGACAGTCCTATGAGAACTGGCAGCTCTGCCTGGCAGACGGAAGCCCGGATGACAAGGCAAAAGAATTCATTGAGAAGCATTACGGCAGAGAGAAACGTATTGTTTACCGCAAGCTGGAAGAGAATGGCGGGATCTCCGTCAACACAAATGAGGCGGTCGCGCTGGCAGCAGGCGAGTATCTTATGCTCTGCGATCACGATGACACCCTGGAACCGGATGCTCTCTATGAGATCGTCAAAGCGATCAACGATACAGGTGCCGATGTGCTTTATACCGATGAGGATAAGGTCAGCATGGACGGCCGGCATTACTTTGACCCGAATTTCAAACCTGACTTTAACCTGTTCCGTCTGAGGGAAAACAACTATATCTGTCATATTTTTGTTGTGAAAAAAAGCCTGACAGACGAAACGGGACTTCTCCGGTCTGAATTTGACGGCGCGCAGGATTTTGATTTTATCTTACGCTGCTGCGAAAAGGCGCAGAAGATCACGCATATCCCGAAAGTGCTGTATCACTGGAGATGCCACATGGACTCCACAGCGGCAGATCCTTCCAGCAAGGCATACGCATATGAAGCAGGAAGAAAAGCCGTCCGTGAGCATTACCAGAGACTGGGCATCGATGCGAAGGTGGAGATGACAGAACGTCCTGGCTGGTATCGAAGCCATGTGAAGGTTCAGGGAAATCCACTTATTTCTGTCATTATTCCGAACAAAGATCATACAGATGATCTGGAGCTGTGCCTGTTTTCTATGACACGGAAATCAACATATCGCAATTATGAGATCCTGATCGTAGAGAACAACAGCGAGAAGGAAGAAACCTTTGAATATTACAGAAAACTCCCGGACCGTTATCCGAAGGCGAGGGTACTGACCTGGGAAAAAGAATTCAACTATTCCGCGATCAACAATTTCGCTGCGAAGGAAGCGAAGGGAGAGTATCTTCTTTTCCTGAACAACGATGTGGAGATCCTGACACCGGACTGGATGGAAGAAATGCTCCAGAACTGCCAGCAGGAAAACGTGGCGGCTGTGGGAGCGAAGCTTTATTACCCGGATGATACGATCCAGCATGCGGGTGTTGTCCTGGGACTTGGAGGCATCGCAGGCCATATCATGTGCCGTGCATCGAAAGAAGACCCGGGCTATTTTGGACGTATGATCAGCGTGCAGGAGATCAGTGCGGTGACAGCGGCGTGCATGATGGTAAAGAAATCCGATTTTGATGCCGTGGGCGGTCTTGATGAGACTTTCCAGGTGGCATTTAATGATATCGATCTGTGCATGAAATTCCGTGCGGCAGGAAAGAAGATCATTTTTACACCGTATGCAGAACTGTATCACTATGAATCAAAATCAAGAGGACTGGAAGATACACCGGAAAAACAGTTCCGCTTTGACAAAGAAGTAAAGAGATTCCAGGAGAAATGGGCGCAGCAGCTTGAGATGGGGGACCCGTATTACAGCCCGAATCTTTCTGTGACAGAAGGGGACTGTTCCCTGAGAGAAGACTGAGAAATGAGGTTGGATATAGATTATGGCAAGAGAAATTTTTGAAGTGACCAAGGACAGGTTCCATCTTCAGAATCCATGTTGTTACATCCTTCAGGGAACCTGGCCAAAAGAAGCAAGAATGCGTGCCTGCCTGGACGGATCAGAAGTAAAGGCAGAGATCAAGAAACTGGAGATGGTCAGTGCACTGGAGCGTTTCAAGGATCCTGATCTGATGCGCGGCGAGAGGATCACGGCTGAGATCCGTCTCCCGGAATCACTGGAAGGCTTTCAGAAACTTTCCGTTTATGCAGATATGCCGGACAAAAACTTCTGCTGGTTTTCTGTTCCGGTCAAAGAACTGGAACGACGCAGAGGCAAACCGCAGTTTTTTATCGAAGAAGAAAAGGTGCAGCAGGGCTTCCTGAGAGTACGTGGATGGGCTGTGGCATCTGAACCGGTCAAAATTCAGATCTTTGATGAAAATAAAGAGAAGATTTCAGCAGAAATCCTCCGTACAGAACGTGTCGACGTGGAACAGCTTTATGAGGAGACAGAGATCCATGATAAGACAGGATTCTTTGTAGAACTGACAAACCTTACAGGCAAATTTGTCTATATTGTTTTTTATGCAGGAAATACGAAGTCTGTCCATATCGCACACCTTCAGCCGACTGTCGTCCTTCGCAAAAAGGTCGAGAAATATGCCAAAAAGGGCTTACGTTACTGGAGAAGCCAGGGAAGCGTGGCGCTGGTGGGCAAAATCGCAGCCAAGGTTAAGACAGCTTCTACAAGAGAAATTCCATATCAGAAGTGGATCCTCAGGCATCTTCCGAGCCAGAAAGAACTGGAGAAACAGAGAAGAGAGAAATTCGACTTCCAGCCAAAGATCTCTATCGTGATCCCGTTATACAAGACCCCTGAGAAATACTTAAGACAGCTGGTTGATACCGTCAAGGCACAGACTTATCCGAACTGGGAACTCTGTCTTTCTGACGGAAGCGGTGCAGATTCACCGATCGCAGGACTCCTTAAGGAGCTTGCAGCATCGGATGAACGTATCAAAGTAGTTTCTCATGACCAGCAGCTTCAGATCTCTGAGAATACCAATGCAGGAATCGAGATCGCAACGGGGGATTACATCGCTTTTGCAGATCATGACGATGAACTGACACCGCATGCACTGTTTGAGTGCGTCAAGGCCTTGAATAAAGACCGCAGGATCCGTGTTCTGTATTCTGATGAAGATAAGATGTCGATGGATGGACATAAGTTCTTCCAGCCGCATTTCAAACCAGATTACAACCCGGATCTTCTCTGTACCGTAAACTATATCTGCCATCTGTTTGTGGTTGACAGAGAGATCATTAATAAAGTCGGTACTCTCCGCAGTGAATTTGACGGCGCGCAGGATTATGATTTTATTTTCCGCTGTATTGAGGCGGTAGATCCTTCAGAAATCTATCATATCCCGAAGATCCTGTACCACTGGAGATGTCATGAGGACTCCACGGCCGAGAATCCGGAGAGCAAGGCGTATGCATTTGAGGCAGGAAAACGTGCGATCGAGGCACATTATGAGAGAACAGGCATCCATGCGGAAGTATACCAGGGAGAGTTCCTGGGACTTTACAGAACAAGATTTATCCGTGACCATGATCCGCTGATCTCCATCATTATTCCGAATAAGGATCATATTGATGATCTGAAACGCTGCATGGATTCAATCGATAAGAAATCAACGTATCAGAACTACGAATACATCATTGTGGAAAACAACAGTACAGATGATAAGACCTTTGCATATTACAAGGAACTGGAAGCATCCAACCCGAAAGCACATGTTATTTACTGGGACAGAGAGTTCAACTATTCCGCGATCAACAACTACGGCGCATCCTTTGCGAAGGGCGAGTATATCCTGCTTCTGAACAATGACACAGAGATCATCAATGATGACTGTCTGGAAGAACTTCTTGGCTACTGTATGAGAAGTGATGTAGGTGCAGTCGGTGCGAGAATGTATTATGAGGATGATACGATCCAGCATGCCGGTGTAGTTATTGGCTTTGGTGGAATCGCAGGACACTGTTTCGTGCTCCAGCCTCGTGGAACGACAGGCTATTGCCACAGGATCATCTGCGCGCAGGATTACAGTGCGGTGACAGCAGCCTGCATGATGGTGAAGAAAGAAGCATTTGATAAGGTAGGCGGTCTGACAGAAGAACTTGCCGTTGCCTTTAATGATATTGATTTCTGTATGAAGCTCCGTGCAGCCGGATACCTGATCGTGTATAATCCATATGCAGAACTGTATCACTACGAATCCAAATCCAGAGGACTTGAGGACACACCGGAAAAAGTGGCACGTTTCAACAAAGAGATCCAGATCTTTGAGAAACGCTGGCCGGATATCCTGAGAAATGGCGATCCGTATTACAATCCAAATCTGACCTTAAAGAGTCAGGATTTTTCACTGAGACGTATATAGGAGGATTTTCTGATGAAAGTATTAGTAACAGGCGTAAAGGGACAGCTTGGCTATGATGTAATGAACGAGCTGGCAAAAAGAGGCTACGAAGGAGTCGGCGTTGATGTTGCCGAGATGGACATCACAGACAGCGCGGCCGTAGAAAAAGTGATCTCAGAAGTTCATCCGGATAAAGTTGTCCACTGTGCAGCGTGGACTGCTGTGGATGCAGCGGAGGATAACCAGGAGGTCTGCCACAAAGTAAATGTGGATGGAACAGCAAATATTGCAAAGATGTGTGGAAAACTCGACATTCCGATGGTATACATCAGCACAGACTATGTGTTTGACGGACAGGGAATCCGCCCGTGGGAGCCGGATGATCCGGTCGTAGAGCCGCTGAATGTCTATGGACAGTCCAAATACGAAGGTGAAGTTGCCGTGGAAAAATATGCTCCGAAGCACTACATCGTGCGTATTGCATGGGTATTCGGACTGAACGGCAAAAACTTCATCAAGACCATGATCAATCTTGGCAAAACACATGATACCCTGACTGTTGTAAATGACCAGATCGGTACACCGACTTACACCTACGACCTTGCAAGACTTCTTGTAGATATGCTGGAAAAAGAAGAGTACGGCAAATACCATGCAACAAATGAAGGCGGTTACATTTCCTGGTATGATTTTGCAAAAGAGATCTTCGCTCAGGCAGGTATGGATGTCAAAGTCCTCCCGGTAAGTTCTGCGGAATATCCGGCAAAGGCAAAACGTCCGTCCAACAGCCGTATGGAGAAGAAGAAACTCGACGAGCATGGATTTACCCGTCTTCCGGACTGGAAAGATGCTGTTGGACGTTATCTGAAGGAAATTATGTAAACTGATGAAAGAAAAGATGAAATCAAGCTCAAAGATCCGGACAGTGCAGAAGCTGTCCGGATTTTGTCAAAGCCCTGATGTGAGGGCGCTTTGTTTTTTATTTCTGCTGCTGAGTGCAAGCTGTAGTTTTATATTCCGGGATTATTTATATGGAAATGACCTGATGATCTTCAACGATATCGGAAGTGATACCTGGCAGCAGTACATCATGAACTATACCAGCATTGTGAACCATCTGCGGGACGGCAGCTTTTCTCTCTGGGATTTTAATAACGGGCTGGGGATCAACCAGTTTAACTTTAACCTGTTTGATCCGTTCCTGATGCTGCTTTATGGAGTCGGTGTTGTTCTGGGACCGGCACATATGCTTCTGTATATCAATGTCATTCAGATCCTCAAGATCATGGTGGCGGCGTTTGCTTTTTACTGGTTTCTGTCACAGTTTTCTTTCAGCGTGCTGTCAAAGATGATCACGTCTTATGCTTACGCGCTGAATGGGTTTCTCCTGGTGTGGGGGCAGCATTACCAGTTTGGAACGGTCGTGATCTATTTTCCGCTGATGCTTCTTTTCTGTGAGAAGTTCATCCAGAAAAAGAAAGGAAAGGCACTGTTTCCGGTCATGGTATTCCTGTGCGGGATCTACAGCGTGTACTTTACATACATGTGCCTGGCGGCGACCGGGCTGTATCTGCTTTTCCGGATCCTGATGCTGGACGGACTTACCTGGAAAGAGAGGATACAGAGATTTCTGCTCGGCTGCGCGGAGATGATCATGGGCGTGGGAATGAGCCTTGTCGTGTTCCTTCCGATGGCAGAAGTTCTCCTGGATGTGTCTTCCAGACTGGAAAGCGACGGAACAGGGCTCCTTGATTTCCTGCGCCAGTGTTTTACGCCATATTCAAGGAAGTTTTATCTGTCCATGCTCAAGAGAATGTTCTCAAGCAACTTACAGAACGGTTACGGACTGGCAAAAGGACCGCAGCAGTATGTGATGAACTATTACGAAGATCCAGTCCTTTTCTGCTCAACGCTGGCTGTTTTTCTGAATGTGCAGTTTCTTGCAGTCCTCCGAAAAGCAGACATGACGAAGCGGGCAAAAAGAGTACTCTATGGAGTGGCTGCCCTGATCCTTGTCGGAACTGCACTCCCGGTCGGAGGAACGGTCTTTAATTACTTCACACTGCCGACACAGCGTTATACATTTGTGCTGATGACGGTCTTTCTGCTTTTGATGGCGTGGATGTGGGATTACATGCGAAAAGGCGGCAAGCTGAACCTCGTGCTGATTCTTGCGGTGACTGCCCTCATGGGCTGGGCATACTGGTGCGGATATGAGCAGGCGGGCTTCCAGGAATACAGGACAAATATCCTGATCCTGACCGTCACAGGAATTCTGACAGCCGTCTGCCTGACGCTGCTCTGTTTCCTGAAGGATATACAGATAAGAAATGTGATCCTAGGAGTTATGGGCGTTGTGCTTGTCGTGAACGTGGTTTCTGAGGGCGGAACAAATTATCAGAACCGCGTCACCATGAAAAAGACAGATGTTCCGGCAGAAGTGATGGTGCAGGAAACACAGCGCTATGAGGAGATGCGGACTTCTGATGACAAGGAGATAAAATACCGCGCAGAGATCGAGAAACCGCAGGATTTTTTCCGGGAGATGTACCGTGTCGATCTTGCGGACTGCCTGAACTATCTCAAAGAAAATGATCCGACGTTCTACCGTGTAGAGAAGGATTATATTTCGGGAACTGTTTCGATGGATTCTTCCGGGCAGGGATACCGCGGGATTTCGACTTATAATTCTGTCATGAACGGAAATGTCAAAGAATTTGTTAAGACCTGTTATCCGGAACTGTTTTTTGCAGATCACAATCATTATACGTTCTGGAACAATGTGGACGATAACTGGCTGGCTGCTTTCCTGGGCGTGAAATACATCCTTTCCGGAAACGGAGAACCGGACGAGACAAAATATAAGCTGCTGGATCAGGTAGGAAGTCTTTATATCCATGTGAATGTACTGGATGCACAGACAGCGCATTTCTATACGCAGGATATTTCAGAGGAGAGCCTTAAGGAACTCTGCACAGAGGAGAACAGGGAAGAACTTCTCGGAGAGGCGATCGCCCTGGAGGATGGAACGGAGATCGGAGACGCATCTGAGATCCAGACACTCAAATCCGAGGAGCAGGAGACAGCAGAGCAAAATTCTTCCGTGACGCTGGATGCGCCGCAGAAAGACTCTGTTGTGACAGGAAGTGTCCATGCAGAAGCAGATGGATATGCCCTGTTTATGATCCCATATGAAAAAGGCTGGAGTCTCACGATCGATGGAGAAAAAGCGGAACTGCTCCGCGGCGATATCGGATTCCTTGCATGTGAAGTGCCAGAGGGAGATCATACGATCCTTCTTACCTTCGAGGCACCGGGATTAAAGGCAGGCACGATAGGAAGTGTGCTGTTCTGGATCTTGTTTGCACAGAGCAGGCTCCTGACCATACGAAAGAATAAAACCAGAAAATCAGCGGGTGCTTGAGGGCACACCGCTGATTTTCTGGTTTATGAGAAGTGAAAAAAATTTAAGATTTTGCTACTTTGATGATTCTCCAGAGAAGTAGAAGGAAGAGTATGAGACCGGCACCGCCGAACAGGATGTATGGAAGATTGTTCCTGTCTGCGGAATATTCTCTGGCAGCTTCTATATTCTGGTTGCTTTCAGTAGAAAAAGAAGAATTGTCTTCATGGGTGGCTGCCATAGTTGCTGTTCCGACAGGAGTACCACCAAAGAAATACTGACGTCTGTACTGTCCGTTTTCCTGTTCTTCGCCATCTTCAGTAGTGAGACTGTCTGCTGTGGCGCCGACAGGTACGTAGACATTGCCGCCGGAAACCATGTTGAAGTCGTTGTCTCCGAGGGAGAGCATCTGGAAATTATCAAATCCGTAGTTAAACAGGCTGACTGCTTCTGTTGTAGTTACACCGGAAGCACCCTGAAGAACAACAGCGATCAAGGTGACATCGTCCTTTTCGGCTACACAGACGAGTGTGCTGCCGGAGGCTTCTGTATAACCTTCCCTTCCACCAAGACAGTACTGATAATAGGCTGCATTGGATGAAGACATCAATGGAAAATTGTTGGTCAGTACACGTTCACCACCGGATACGTTAGTCGCTGGGATCGTATAAGAAACTGTATTGGAAATGGTCCGGAAGGATTCATTATCAATAGCTGCCTTCATAATAAGTGCCATGTCATGTGCGGTGGTATGCTGATTTTCATCTGGAAGTCCGGTAGACTTGGTAAATACTGTGTTGGTGCAGCCAAGCTGTGCAGCCCGGTCATTCATCATCTGAACGAAGTTTTCAACAGAACCGCCAACGTGTTCTGCAACCTGAAGTGCGATGTCATTTGCTGAGGAGAGCATGATCGCATAGAGGCATTGTTCCATTGTAAAAACCTCTCCAAGCTGTGCGGAAATATTGGCACCTCCGTCAGTAACACCGGAAACACCGGTTTCTGTCATGGTGACTTCATCAGTAAGCTGCGAATTTTCAAGAGCGACCAGGACAGTCATGACTTTGACTGTAGCACCGGGATACAGTTCCTGATCCATGTTTTTGGAATAAAGCATCGTCTGTGTGCTGTCCTCCATGATTACGGCCGCTGTGGAAGTAATCTCTGGTCCCTGAGGCCATCCCGGAATGCTGTTTGTTGTTATAGCAGAAGTAGCAGCCTGGGCAGTATCTGCGGCTGTTTCCTCGGCGGCCAGGACCGGTGTCTGGAACAATACAGAACAAGAAAGTCCCAGAGCCAGAAGACCGCTGTATAATCTTTTTAATCTCATAATCTATCTCCTGTGACTGATAAAATAGTGTGTCGTTTTTAACAAAAAAATACATATCAATTCATATCATATCCCATTTTTCGACGCAATTCAAGCAGAATGATATAGCCCCTTGCAAAAATAGGCCTGGAATGATAAAATAAAGCCGATTATGAGTAAAATTATTGTAAAATATGTGTTGCTGTGAGCAGTAACAAATAAGTAAAGTCTGAGGACACAATATATGAATAAAAAACAACAGGCAGGAGGCGGGATCCAGTG